>JANXXW010000466.1 GCA_025350425.1 Rhodospirillales bacterium | reverse complement strand
CAATTCGCCAACGAGGCGAAAGTAGGCTTCCGGCTCCTGGCCCGAGACATCGAGCTTCGGCACCCCCGCCCCATCCAGAAATGCCGCGATCAACTTGGCGGCGTTTTCGGGAGAGGCGCGCTGGGCAGCCGGCGGCGGGGTCGGTTCCGCGATCGCCCTCACCACATCTGGCGGCCGCGCAGCGGGAGTCGCGGTCACGGGTGGGCCGTCGCCCAGCAGATCGTCCCAATCGTCGATATTGGGCATCGGAATGATCTTCGACGGCGTGAATGCCTGTGCGGACGCATCGACGTTATCGGGCTGGGACGGTCCCTGCCAGGAATCAAGCGGCTTCTTACCGCGAAAAAGATCGTCGTCCTCGTCACCGAACGCATCGCGCCGCTTGTCGTCCCGCAGGTCGAACGCGTCGCGCGGCCCGGCATTGTTCACCAACGGGGCCGGTTCGTTGAACGGTCGCGCGGCCTTCGACGGCGAAGGCTCCAGCACGTCGTCGAACGCATCGCCGAACGGGTCGTCACGCACCCGGCGGTTCGGATCGGCAAATGGGTCGGCTTTGGCCGGGGCGCGCGGTGCGGGAGCCGCTGGCGGGGCTGCCCGCAGCGGTGCCGGAGCCAGGAACTCGTCCAATCCGAACGGGTCGTCGTGGTCGATGGCGGGCACCGAGCCGCGTGGCACCGACGCGGCGCTCGCGGCGACGGTGCGGCTGTTGAGATCCTCGACCTCGCTGACACGGATAAGATAGTCCCCGATCACGAACTCATCGCCATCGCCGATCGCCGTCGGCGCGTCCCGCTCCATGCGCTTCTTCGCGCCGTTGAGGAACACGCCGTTGCTGCTACTGTCGGACAGCACGTAGCCACCGCCGGGCCGCGACGTCACAACGCAATGTGTTTTGGACAAATGCTGCGCCGGGTCCTGCAACATCCAGGCGTTGCCGGGGCCGCGCCCGATGGACAGTGTGCCCTCGTCCAGCGTCCGGCTCTCACGCTGGCTGTCAGACGGGTCGCGAGGTTTATACAGTGTCAGAACGAGCGGCATGGAGCGGTCTGGTCCAACAGGCTGCCGCACAATCGAACTTACCGCGTATCAAAGCAAGGCCGCTTACCAAACGCCGCGCGAATTTGTCTCTAGGAGGGCATTTTCCACGAAGCCGGGATGACCGCACCCAGTGATCCGTCAGCCCTCTGCGGCCGATACTGGATTTCAAGGTCACGATAGATGAACGAACCTGTCTCCACGACAGTCTCCTCGTTCTCCTTCCATTTGAGTCCAATCAGCAAAACCTTGGTGAAGTCGATCCGAAGATAGATTTCACCAGCATTCTTCGAACCGGCCGCCTTACGCTTGACCACCGTGATGGAATCCAGGGCCTGGCTGGCGACAAGCGCCGTGAACAGCGCGGGCGACGCCATGTCGAAAACTCGGCTAAACCCAACAGGCTGTATGTCCACGAAATCGGATTTCGACTTCCTTGCGACAGCGGACGCCAAAGCGTCGGTCATTGGCGCCTCATCCACCTTTTTCGCTGACAGCGCAGCGGCGGAACCGACGGCATAGTCGAACGTCTGCAACTCGCAAAATTGTCCGGCCTTGAAGCCGACCCGAAGCGAGTCCATCGTCTTGGCGAATTCGGTACGGCTTTCCGTCGTGAGCGCAACGCCCTTGTTGACGATCTTCATCAGGACGTCGTTGCTAAATTCAGCCACGCTTGCCGCTCCTTTTCACGATCCGTGCCGGCTGCTAAGTCTGCCGCGTCCACTCGCACCTGAACTCCTCCTTCAGCGCGCCCTGGATCGAACGCCGGAGGTATTTCAGGTTTACGCTGTCGAAGTTGAATCGGCAGGTTTCCTTTACGGCCTCGCCGTCGCCCCACGAGATGGACTTGATCCGTACTTTGGTGAAAACAAACCGCATGAACCCCGCCAATGACTCGCTCCCCGTGCGGGTCCGCTTCACCACGACCAGCTTGCTGAACTCCTTCGACTCAAGGCAATTCTGGACCATGATGGGAGACGCCGCATCGATGTAGCGGGTAAGCTCGAACTCCTCGGTCTCGCTACGGAAAGGCGGCGTCACCTTGCCGTTGCCGCGCGCCGAGTCCAGCGGCGAGATCCGCCGCCAGCGGGCGAAGGTGCGAGTGTCACCATCGTCGCTCCTGGTGTCGTCGTTGCTCGGCTCGTCATCGTCGAGTTTCACGCCAAACGTGAAATCCTCGGCTCCAAAGTATTTCCCAACCTTAAAGTCGAATGTCGTCAGGTCGCCCACGGTCAGCTCCGCGCTGGACTCTGCGGCGAGCGCATCCGACCCCTTGAGGATGATGTAGGCAAGCAAGTCGCTTTTCGTTGTTTCCATCAGCGATGTAACCTTCTCCCGAGGGCTATTTGGACGGCAGCCGTGACACCAGCCGCAAGGCCACGCTCATGCCCTCCAACTGATAGTGCGGTCGTAGGAAGAAACGCGCCTCGAACTGGCCGGGCGCACCCGGCCGCTCTTCGATCACCACCTCTCCCCCGGCAAGTGGATGCGATGCCTTCCACTCCTCCGAGGAGGTGGAGGGTGAGCCGTCGATATAGTTCAGCAGCCACGCCTCCAGCCACTCGCTAAGTTGCACTCGCGTCATGGTGGAACCAATCTTGTCGCGGACCATGCATTTCAGGTAGTGCGCAAACCGACAGCAGGCAAACAGGTAGGGAAGCCGGCTGCCGAGCACGGCGTTAGCCGTCGCATCCGGGTCGGCGTAGGTCGGGGGCTGATGCAACGACTGGGCGCTCACGAACGCGGCGAGGTCGGTGTTCTTGCAGTGCAACAGGGGGATGAACCCGCTGCGTGACAATTCGGCCTCGCGCCTTTCGCTCAGCGCAACTTCGGTCACGCATCGGCGGTCCACGTCGCCATCGGCGGAGTTGAACCGATGCGCGATCAGCCCATCCACCACGCCCCCGGTATCGATCCCACGAATACGCGTGCACCAGCCATACGCCGAGAAAGCCCGCGTGACGTTGGCGGCCATCGCAAAGGCGGCGTTCAGCCACAGATAGGCCGTAGCTCCCGGCCCGTCCGTCTCCTCCTCGAACGCGAAGTCGTCGATCGGATCGGTCCGCACGCCATAAGGTAGACGGCCGAGGAAGTGCGGCATGCAGAGCGCGATGTAACGCGTATCGTCGTCGGTCCGCATGGATCGCCAGGCTGCGTATTCCGGCGTCTGGAAGATGCGGGTCAGGTCGCGCGGATTGGCAAGCTCCCGCCAACTCGTCATCTGCATGACGCTTGGGGCTGCCCCGGTCAGGAACGGCGCGTGGGCGGCGGCGGCGATCTTCGCGATGTCGGCCAGAAGCTGCACGTCTTCGGGATGGTGGCTGAACTCGTAGTCGCCCACCAGCAGGCCGAACGGCTCGCCACCGAATTGGCCGAACTCCTCCTCATAGATCTTGCGGAAGATCGGGCTCTGATCCCATGCCGTGCCACGAAACTTCCGCAGGCTTCTCATTAATTCGCGTTTGCTGATGTCCAGCAGCCGGATCTTGAGCAAGCTGTCAGAATCCGTGCCACGCACCAGGAACCAAAGTCCGCGCCAGCCCGCCTCCACTGCTTGGAACTCGGGATGATGGACAATGAGGTTGAGTTGCTGGCTGATCTTGCGATCGAATTCGGCGATGATCCCTTCCGTCGTGCGCGCCGGCCGGGCATTGACGAAGCCGGGAAACTCCAGGGAAAGCCGGAGCAGCGTAGCCACCGCCGGCATGAGCCACGCGGGCAAGTCGTCGCCCATCGCGACGCGCCGCGCTTCGGGCGCGATGCTGCGTTCGAGCAACGCGGTGAAGTCGAAGTCCATGTCGTTGGCTACGGCGTCGGTGACCATGATCTAACCTCGCGCCGGCCGCATCAGTTGATCATCACGAGGCCGCCCTTGAGGCTCGCCATCGCGCCGCCATCGAGACTGAGGTTCGCCGACCCGGATACTTTCACGCTGACCCCGCTTGCCTCCAGCATGGTATCCGCCTTGACCGTCACCTTCAGGCCGCTGATCGTAATGCCCGTGTTGTCGATCTTGATGCTGTTGGCGCCCACCTTCAGCGTGATCGATTGTCCCGCCGAGATGATGCTGTTCCCCGCCAATACGGTGACGCTGTGATCGCCTTGCGAGACGGTCAGCGAATCGTTGCCGACTGAGACGGTCACGTCCCGTTTGCCGCCGGACACGGTCAGGCTCTCGTTCCCGACGGAGACGGTAGCGGAGCGGTTGCCCTTCGAAACAGTCAGCGTGTCGTTGCCGGTGGAGACGGTGGTGGCGCGGTTGCCCTTCGAAACGGTCAGCGTGTCGTTGCCGGTGGAGACGGTGGTGGCGCGGTTTCCCTTGTCCACCGTTGTCGTGAAGTCCTGGGTGATCTTCACGGTCTGGTTGTTGAGGACGACGGCGTTATAATCTTTCTGGGCTTGGAAAAAGACTTCTTCCGAATCCTTCTTGTCCTCGAATCGGAGTTCGTTGAACCCACTACCGCCGAGACTGGAGTTGGATTTGATGGTCGAGCGAGTCTTGTTTTCGGGCAATGCATACGGCACGGTCATGTCGGCATTATAGACCTGCCCGGTGACCAGCGGGCGATCCGGGTTCCCCTCAAGGAACTCGACGATCACTTCCTGGCCGATGCGCGGGATGAACATCGCGCCCCAGGCTGTGCCGGCCCAGACCTGGGCCACGCGAATCCAGCACGAACTGTTCTCGTCCTTGCCCGGGCTTCGGTCCCACGGGAACTTAACCTTGATACGCCCGTACTGATCAGTCGTGATCTCCTGGCCGGCCTCTCCCGTGACCTGGGCGGTTTGCGGCCCCCGTATCACCGGACGCGGCGTAAGATTTGGCAACCGGAAAGGCCGGGTTCCCGGCACCACACGCATCACGCACCGGTAGCTATCAATCAACTCGCCACTCTGCACCCCACGGGTCTCGGCACGGTCGACGGTGCAGACGCTCCCGGTGATGAGATACTCCTGGTTGGCCGCCGTATCGGGGAAGTCCGAGAGTGTGAACTTATCGCCGGCCGCGATCGACCGGCAGTTGGTTGTGGCGCCATGGACCTGTCGGCGAGAGTCGCGGTCCTGCATCCGGACTTGCGCGATCTTCTGACCGGCATCGGCGGTATCGTACAAGCCGGGATAGTCATAGACCTCGCTTGCGCCGTGTGTGTGCTGGCCGCTGAGCAACGACTTGGCGGTCAGGTCGGCTTTCGGGGTCGTGAAATTGTATTCCCGCAGCGTGTAGGCTCCAGGTTGGATCTGTGCCTCGCTGGACCAGTCGAACACATGGTCCTTGGTCGACCGCCATCGCGTCTGGTCATAACGATACGGCACGGGCGTGCTGGCCGTAGTATGGCTGTTGGGGTCGTCAGCGAAGGCGATTACGTGTGACCCGTCCTTATGCGTCACAAAATAGTAAATGCCGTATTGCTCCATCAGCCGCGTGACAAAGTCGAACGTCGTCTCGCGATACTGCACGCAATAGTCGAGCGTCGTATCACCCGCCGCGTTCTGCCGCTTGTCGGTGAAGTCGGTAAAACCAGCGTCGCGGAACAGTTGCGTCATGATGGTCCATGGCGACTTGCCGCTGAAGATGCGGCAATCCTGCTGCTGCGAGAGCAGCCAGATCCATGGCCGGAGTTCCAGACAGTAGCGGTAGGCGCCTCCACTCAGTCCCCGATAGACGATCCGTGCGATGATGCCGTTGAAATACCGCTTCGGCTTCTCTGGATGCGTCAGCGACACCGTGGCCGAGCTGCCGAGCATGGCATGCAGGTCGCCTTGCGGCTTGTCGCTCACGACATCCAGCACGATCAGGAACGGGCGACCGAGTTCCTCGGTGGCCTCCAACGTATCGAGCGCAAAGGTGAGCTTTGGTTTGGGGCTGATGGTCAGCTTGACATAGGGATCAGACGTCGCGTCAGCCATCGCAAATCATCCCCGTATTGCCCAGCATTCTATCTCCAGCCCAGGGACATCGCCGGTCACGTGGATGGCGATGCCGCCGGACCGGGACAGCGCCGCCCAGTAAGGGCCGCTCCGATCGAGTTCGAAGTAGGTGGTTCCAGCATAGTACGGCAGTTGGCGAGGTGCCACTGGGAGCGCGCGCACCGCGATGCCCGGAAGCGCCACGTTGATGAGTTCGCGTATGTTCTCGACCGGACCGATCTTGACCTGATTGGGGAAATTGCGCCGCAATGTTTCCCCCGGTATCTGCGCCTTCACCGCTAGCACCCACGTGGCATCCGTGGTCAGGGTGCGATCGAGGATTGGGCCGACGCGAATGCCGAACTTGCGTTCCTGTAACGCGATCGAGACAGCAGTCTGCTCCAGCACGGCGGATAGCGCCTGGCGGAGTGCCGCCATGACCGGGCGGAACGTCGCGTGAAGGTCGTCATGCCGATACGGCGGAAACACCACCGGGCGCTTACGGCTTTCGGTGAACGTCGCCAACTCGCCGGCCAGGCTGATCGCCACGCCATAGAAGGTTTCGGGATGCAGTTGGGACACGATCGCAGAGAGATGCGTCAGCAACGGCTCGTAGCGGTTGCATAGCTGCAGCAACAGGAAGTCCGAAAGTTCGGCGGCTCCCCGCGTTGCGGTTTCGGACACTCTCCCGCCCAGTGATTCCGCACGATGATGCAGCAATCCCTCGACCTGGCTGATGAAGCCAGCCAACACCCCGGAAGCCTCGCTGGCCAGGACCGGCGGGATGAAGCTCTCGTCCAGAACCACGCTGCGATCTGCCCGAACCTCCAGGATGCGCGCGACCCCGAGTGACGCGAAACCCGCTCTTGCCTCTCCTTCGAGGGCGAACCGCAGCCGTAACCTGCCAATCGGCAGCGTCGCAGTGGATTGATAACCGGCGTTGCTGTCGGCTGCCTCGTGCTCGCCCGTGACGAAACGCGCCACCGTCTCGGTGTGCTCTGGTCCCGCTGCCTCTACCGCGCCTGCCTGACGCGTCGGAAGCATCAGGTAGACGATGCTGTTGCGCGTCGCTTCTGGCAGGTCGATGGCGCGGGGATGGTCATCCTGGTCCGGGATGCTGAACGGCGTTCCGTCGGGCAGGATGCCGGCCGCGGCGCGAACTGCGAACTTCCCCAGCGTGAGCAGGTCTTTGTCGAGATCAAGCTGGACCAGGCCCCACGCGAACGGTCGCAACGGCCCGGTGCTGGTCCGTACCAGACGATCGAAGTACCGCTCCTGCTGTTGAAGATGTTGCGGCTGAAGGAATAGCCCCTCGCCCCAGACAACCCGGTTTTCCGAACTCATCTAGTCTCGCATCCATATTTGCCTGCGTCGCGGGGCGGCTGTACCGTGGTCGGGGTCATCGGGAGAAACACACATGACGCGTATCGTACTTGCCGAGTTTGCGGGCAACGTCTGGCTCGTGCGTGGCGATGAACATTTCGACGACCTGCTCGCGAACGTACTCCCCGAAACCGTGGCGCTGGAATTTACCACGTGCGAGAGCCATGACGAGGTGCGCGCGATCTGGCGGGAGCATGGTGACACGGAGAACGATGGTGACGAGCCCTGGCTGCTGAACCCGGCGATCGTACGCCGGATCAAGGGCCGGTACGAGACGCAATCCGTGACCTTCACACCCTGGTCGGCGATGCTCGACGAAAGTGCGCTCGAGACGGTCGGTGCGGCGGCCACCCTGCTCCAGGCCAACCCCACCTCCCGTCTTTCGCTGCGGCAGTTCAGTCCGGCGGAAACCCCACCGGGCTTGGCTGATCTCCAGCGCCTGCGTGGGCAGTTGCTGGCCGGCGCCCTCACGCGCGCCGGGGCGGACGCGGCCAGCATAGACCACGAAACCCACACGTCAGACACGCCCGGCGATGGCGACCGAATCGAATTCGTCGCGGTGATCGTCACGGCCTGACAACCATCACAGCGAGGCGAGCAACGCATCGAGGTCGGCCTCCGCCTCGCCGTCGGCCACTTCGGCCGTGGGCGCGCTAAGGCCCGCCAGTAACGCGTCCAAGTCGTCACTACTATCATCCGGGGTGGCTTCGGCTTCAGGCTCGGCCTCACCCTCCGATGTCGTCTCCTCGTCGGGGGTCGCGGCGATTTCATCAGATTCTTCGGACGCATCCTCGATCTGTTCCGGCGATGGTGAGACCGGGACTAGCGCGGCTTCCGCAAACACTGAGCCCCAGAAACCGGCAAGTAGTGACCCAGCCACAGACGTGATGCCTGCCAATCGGACCTCCGGCCGCCCACGAAGACTGAGTATCGGCATGACATGGTATCCCACGGCCTGCGACGCTTGGCGTTCCGAGTAAAGCCGTTCCGTGCACGGCAGCGCCACCTGATCGCCGTCCGGAGAATTGTAGACGTAATAGGGCATGTCGCCGATGATGCTGATCGCGCCGGGCTTCATCTTGGCCCCGGCCTTCTGCCATCCCTGCGCCAGCAACAGTCCAACGGCTAGGGCGGGATTGGCCCACAGCATACCGGACAGGCCAGCCTCGCGCGTGAACTCCTCGAACGCGAAGGCCTCGATCGGGTCGCTTTTCTTACCGTAGGGCATCCGCAACAGGAACTTCACAGCCGCGAGACCAAGGTAGCCGCTAGCTGGCAACTCCCACAGAGCCGTCCAGGCTTCCCGTATCATGATGTGCTGCTGATACATCGGCGTTTGCAGTGCGTCGGGATCGATGCCAGTCACGAACGGCGCCCCGGATGCGGCGGCGACCTGTGCCACACGACCGAGCAGGTCGGCGTGGGGCGGCGACAACTCGAAACCATACATGCCGACAACGACGGAAAGCGGACCCTGGTCCGCGTCTTGCGCGGGTTGCTCGACCAGCATTCCGTAAAGCCCACTATCCTCCAACGCTTCCACCGAGGCGAGATCGGCCGCCAATTCCTCCGCCGACACGTCGTAAAGCACGATCTGCAATCGAGCCCCGGTCTCGATGCGTCGTACGAGCAATTCGACGCCGCGCCACATTGCCTCGGCCGCCTGGAAGTCCGGATGATGCAACACTCGGCGCATCGCCGCCGACAGGGCCTCATCGACGCGTGCGGTTAGTTGTTCCTGCCGCACGTCGCGGTCCGGCCGCACGAACGGGCCGACCAGTCGCCGGACCAGATCGTCGATGGTGCCATCGCCCGCCTGCGTGTTCGGCCGGCCGGTCAGCCTGGCAAAATCCGACAGCCGCAGATCGGTCGCGATAATAGCGCCGCGCGCCTGGTTGGCTGGCGCGGGCAGCTTCTCCTCGCCGCTCCAGGACAACACTTCCTTGGATGCGCGCGCAAAGCCGGTGCGGCTGGCGAGGTCGCGTCGCAACTGCAACAGCGTCCCGAACAACTCGACGTTTTCGACCAACTGGTCCGGATGGAAGTCGTCCAGGCTTCCGATGGGCACCTCCACCACATCGTCGGCGTTGCCCAGCGCAAGCGAGAGCTTCAGCGACATGCGCGCGAGCACATCATCCAGGTTATCCACATCGACCGCGATAGGCTTACGTCGTGCCAGCGCCTCGCCGATTTCCAGCTTGCCCGCATTGGCCCGGCCAGAAAAGTCGCCGAGCACGGCTAGCCGAAATCGGGCGGTACCGGTGGTCACCTTGGTCGGCCGCGTCAGTTGGCCGAAATTCACTTCATATTGCATTCGTGATCCCGCGCATGTGTGTCGAACGGAGCGCCCGGACCGGGCCTGGTTGGACGTGACGACCGCTTCCGGCCCTTGCTTCGCCCTAAGCTATCCTGATCAGGCCGTTCTACGCTAGTATTGACTGGTAAGGTAACAGACCGCTCGCGAGACTGAGGCCGTCAAGACTACTACGCCTAAAGCCGAAATGAAGAAGCTCGCGATGCGCTCGAAAGCGGAGTGGCGAAGCTGCTCACGCCGACATCGAAACACTCAAATCGAGAGGCTGCGCGGCGAACGGGCGCGAGCTTTCCACGGCGAAACCCTCACAGCTGAAATTGGGGCACAGTTCCAGGCCAAAGTCTCACCGATCATGGCCGCACGCGCCGAGGTCATGTATTGATCCGACGCTTCACGGGTGGAATGCCGCTGGCATCCACCCGTGGTGGCGATGAGGCTTAGGTGAAGGTGTAGGCGAGTTCGCTTTCAGCTACGCCGATGTGCACACCCTTGATCGGTTCGCCTTCCAGCATCCGTGTCAGGAATACCGAACTCAGAGCCGGCAGCATGGTGTTGGTCAGGATCGCATCTATCATCCGGCCACCGCTTTCAGGCTCGGTGCAGCGGCTGGCAATCAGATCGACCGTCGCGTTATCATAGGTCATGTGAACTTTGTGGCGCTCCCCGATGCGCGAAACCACGCGCCCGAGCTGCAACCGGATGATCTGCCCCATCACCTTATCGCTCAGCGGATAGTACGGGATCACCAGAAGCCGCCCGAGCAGCGCCGGCGGAAACACTTTCAGCAGCGGCTCGCGCAATGCTTTCGCGATTTCGTCGGGCTCCGGCATCAGTTCTGGGTCGCTGCACATCCCCATGATGAGCGATGTCCCGACGTTCGACGTCAGTAGAATGAGCGTGTTCTTGAAATCGATCATCCGGCCCTCGCCGTCTTCCATCACGCCCTTGTCGAACACCTGGAAGAAGATTTCATGGACGTCGGGATGCGCCTTCTCGACTTCATCCAGCAACACCACGGAATATGGCTTCCGGCGTACCGCCTCGGTCAACACACCGCCTTCGCCATAGCCGACATAGCCTGGCGGCGCTCCCTTCAGTGTGGAGACGGTGTGCGCTTCCTGAAACTCGCTCATGTTGATGGTGATGACGTTTTGTTCGCCGCCATACAGCGATTCCGCCAATGCAAGTGCTGTCTCGGTCTTGCCGACACCGGACGGCCCGCACAGCATGAACACGCCGATCGGCTTAGACGGATTATCCAGCCCGGCACGCGCGGTTTGTACCCGCTTGCTGATCAGTTCCAGCGCATGGCTTTGGCCGATGATCCGACGCCCCAGGCTTTCGGGCAGTTGCAACACGGCCTGAACTTCGTTTTTCACCATCCGACCCACCGGAATCCCGGTCCAGTCGCCTACCACGGCCGCCACCGCCTGCTCGTCCACGCAGGGTAGGATCAACGGCGTTTCGCCCTGATGCGTGGCGAGTTCAAGCTGTAGCGCACGCACCTCGGCCAGTGTGGCCTCGGGGTCCACCGCACTGCCGTCCCGCAGCGTCGCCCGCTTCTCCAGCAACCGATCGACCAGCGCCTTCTCGGACTGCCAACGTTCCTCCAATCCCACCAGCGCCGCGCGCTGTACCTCCAGCGAGGCGTCGCATTCCAGCTTGCGCGACGTCACGTCTACGCCAACGGCACCCTCACGACCGATGATCGACAACTCCGTCTCCAACGCCTGGATACGGCGGCGGCAATCGTCCACCTCGGCGGGAACCGCATGCTGACTCACCGCCACGCGCGCGGCTGCAGTATCGAGCAGGCTTACCGACTTGTCCGGAAGTTGCCGCGCAGGGATGTAGCGATGGGACAGCCGCACGGCTGCCTCGATCGCCTCGTCCAGTATCTGCACGCGGTGGTGCTTCTCAAGCGGGAGGGCAATCCCCCGCATCATCATAATCGCCTTCTGCTCCGAAGGCTCCTCGACCTGAACCACCTGGAAGCGGCGGGTCAGCGCGGGGTCCTTCTCGAAATACTTCTTGTACTCGGCCCAGGTTGTCGCCGCGATTGTCCGCAAAGTGCCGCGCGCGAGCGCCGGCTTCAGCAGGTTGGCGGCATCGCCGGTGCCGGCCGCGCCACCCGCGCCGATCAGTGTATGCGCCTCGTCGATGAACAGGATGATCGGCTTGGGCGAGGATTGTACTTCCTCGATCACCTGCTTCAGCCGGTTCTCGAACTCCCCCTTCATGCTCGCACCGGCCTGTAACAGCCCGATGTCGAGGGTCATCAGACGCACGTCCTTGAGCGCGGGCGGCATGTCGCCAGCCACGATCCGGTGCGCGAAACCCTCCACGACGGCGGTCTTTCCCACGCCGGCCTCACCGGTCAGGATGGGGTTGTTCTGACGGCGGCGCATCAGCACGTCCACCAACTGGCGAATCTCGACATCGCGCCCGACGATCGGGTCCAGTTCGCCCTTGCGCGCTCGCTCCGTCAGATCGACCGCGAACTTCGCCAACGCTTCGCCCTTGCCCATCGCCGCCGGCGCTATCGCTCCGCTGGTCTCGCCCGGCCCGACGCTACCGTCGGTCGCCTGCAGTTGATCTTCTGGCGACCCGGCCACGATCTTGGCGAAGTCGTCACCCAGCGCCTCGGGCTTCACGCGATCGAACTGCTTGCTTATCCCACCCAGCAGGTTACGAAGATTCTGGGTCCGCATCCCGGCAAGCAACAGATGGCCAGTGCGAACCTGGTGCTCGCCGAACATCAGCGTGGACAGCGTCCAGGCGCGCTCGATCATCTCCTCGATATGCGGCGAAAAATCACTGATCGCGGTGGCGCCGCGCGGTAGCCGGTCAAGGGCCGCCGGAATGTCGGCGGCCAGCTTGGACGCATCCAACTCGAAATGACGGATGATGCGGTGCAGGTCGGAATCCTGCGTCTGCAATATTTGATGCAGCCAATGCACCAGCTCGACATACGGGTTGC
>JANXXW010000406.1 GCA_025350425.1 Rhodospirillales bacterium | reverse complement strand
GTCCCACCTGGTGCTGCGCGACAGGCCGTGGCGCCCCTGCCGGTTGCCTGCCTGCGGCTGCCGGCCGAATTGCTGGACCGGCTGGGACGCCTCGGGTTCGACCGCGTCGCGCACCTGATCGCAGCCCCCCGCGCGCCGCTGGCTCGCCGCTTCGGGCCGATCCTCATAAGGCGCCTGGACCAGGCGCTGGGCCAAATCTTCGAGCCGATCGTGCCGGTATTGCCGGCTGGCGTGCTGGCGCGACGCGAGGCTTTCGTGGAGCCGCTGCTGACCGAGGTCGCATTCAGCATCGTCATCGAACGCTTGACGGGACTGGTTTGCGAGGCGCTGGAACGGGTGGGGCAAGGCGCGCGGCGGCTCGATCTGGTGTTCGAGCGTGTGGATGGCATCGTGGCGACCATCAGCATCGGCACTGCTCACCCCAGCCGCGACCCTGCCCACCTCACCCGTCTGCTGCGTGCGAAACTGGAAACGATCAATCCCGGCCTAGGTGTCGAGGCGATGCAGCTGGTGGTGCCGTTGGCTGAGACGCTGGCCTACATGCAATCGCCCGTCGTGCTGGCCGATGCCGCGATTTCAGGGGCCGATCTCTCGGCCCTGGTGGACCGCCTGCAAAGCCGCCTGGGCGCCGCGCGCGTCTATCGCGCGGTCCCGATCGAGAGCGATGTGCCGGAACGCGGTGTCGCCTATGTGTCGCCGCTCGCCCCGGTTGGCGGAAAGACTTGGTCGCCGCAGCTGCCGCGTCCGTCGCGTCTGCTGAACCCGCCGCAGCCGATCGAGGTACTGGCGCTGCTGCCGGACCACCCGCCGCGCGCCTTCACCTGGCGCCAGCGCCGTCATCTCGTCCGCCGCGCCGACGGACCCGAGCGCATCCTCGGCGAGTGGTGGAAGCGAGGCGTCGAAACCTGGGCGGTGCGCGACTATTTCGAGGTGGAGGATGAGGAAGGACGCCGCTTCTGGTTGTTCCGCCGGGGGGACGGCGTCGATCCCGCGACGGGAGACCAAAACTGGTATTTGCATGGGGTGTTTTAGGAGTATTTATCCCCTACATTGCAATCATGAACATTGAACAGAGCGTACTCCCCAACGGCCTGCGCATCGTTTCCGTCAATCTACCTGGCTTCGATTCCGCGGCCGTCGGCGCTTTCGTCAAGGCGGGCGCCCGCAACGAGACCAAAGCCAATAACGGCATCGCGCATTTCCTCGAACATATGGCGTTCAAGGGCACCAAAAGCCGCACCGCGCTACAGATCAGCGCGGAGATCGAGGTGCTCGGCTCCAACATCAACGCCTACACCTCGCACGACCAGACCGCCTATTTCGTGACCGGGTTGAAGTCCACCATCGCGCAATCAGTGGCAATCCTTGGCGACGTTCTGACAGCCTCTACCTTCGAGCCGAAGGATATCGAGGTCGAGAAGGGCGTGATCCTCCAGGAGATCCGCCGCGCCGCCGACAATCCATCCCACGTCGCCTATGACGGCTACGGCACCACAGCCTACCCCGATCAGTCACTGGGACGCCCGATCCTTGGCCCAGCCTCCATCATAGAGGGCGTCACGCGGGACTACTTTACCTCGTTCGTGGAGCAGCACTACTTCGCCGAGAACATGGTGGTGGTCGGCACTGGCGACTTCAGCCACGAGACTTTCGTGGAATTGGTGGGCGAGCATTTCGCGGCGCTCCCCAGCCGCTCCACCCCGGTGGTGACGGCGGCGGCCCGCTATGTCGGTGGCGACGTGCGCAACACCGAGAAGGATTTCGAGCAGGTGACCATTCTGCTCGGCCTGCAATCGGTGCCCGAGACCGATCCCACGGTGTATGCCCATAAGCTGTTGGCGCGGGCACTCGGTGGCGGTATGTCCTCGCCGCTGTTCCAGGAAGTGCGGGAGAAGCGCGGGCTGGTCTACGCCGTGTCGGCCTACTCGGATCATAACGCCGATTACGGGGATTTCGTGATCTACGCCGGTACCACGGCCAAGCACGTGCCCGACCTGATCAAGGTGGCGTGCGAGCAGATCATGAAGACCACGGAGGGTGTGAACGAGCAAGACCTGACGCGGGCGCGTAACTCCATGCTGGTCAATCTCGCGACCGCAAAGGAGAAGCCGTTCACGCTGGCTCGCTCCATCGCCGGCTCATTGTTCGAGCACGGCAAGATCATCCCGCCCACCGAAGCCATGCGTGCCGTTGAAGCGGTGACGCTGGATGACGTGCGGGCGGCGGCCCGCGTGGTGGCAGCGAGTAACCCGACCGTGTCGGTGGTCGGTCCGGTGCCGGAAATGGATTACCACGGCACGGTGAAGGCAGCTCTCGCGGCCTGACGAGACCACGACGCCTTGGTAGCCGGCATTGACATCCGTGGCGTGGTTCCGGCCGACGCGGCGGATGTCGCCGGGCTACTGGGACAACTCGGCTATCCCATATCGGCGCGTGAAGCCGCTGAACGGCTTGAGGCTTTGGCCCGCGACCCAGATGCGACCGTGCTGGTAGCGATTGGATATGGCCCGGTCGCCGGTCTCATCGCCGTCAACTGGTGCCAGATGCTGCATCATGCGCGCCCGGTCGCGCGCATCACGACGTTGGTAGTGGACGAAAACCAGAGAGGTACCGGTGTGGGCCGGATGCTGGTGAAAGCCGGTGCCCAGGCGGCGCGGATGGCCGGTTGCGATATGCTGGAATTGACCAGCGGCGTGCAACGGGAGGCGTCACACGCCTTCTATCGCGCGATCGGTTTCGAACATTCGTCGCTGCGGTTCTCCCGGTCGCTACGACGAAAGCCGGGCGCGGAGAAAGCGACCTAGGGTTTGGCTCGCTAATTCGGGCGATGAACCCAAGAACGATCAAAGGTCGCATAGCAAACGTAGCTCCCGACCGCGCCAAGGACGCCCATGCCGCAGATGAGCCAGGTTGGTGCGCCCGTGGACCCAACCGACCAGTGCGGCGCCTTGGAGAACCACATGTCAGGCCTGTGGCAGCGGCGATCGGCCAAATCGGTTCAGGCCGGTTTCGCCGCGCAGAAAGCCGCACTCGACGATCAGCCAGATCACGCCGATCAGCGGCACGAATACGATAAGCATGAACCATCCGCTGCGTCCGCGATCATGCAGGCGCTTGGCGGTCCCGGCGAGGCTTGGCCAGAGGAAGGCAATGCTTACGATCAATGAGACGACGTTGTCGCTCCCAAACAGGCCGTAGGCGATGGCCGGCGCGAAAATGCTCGCCAGCCAGATCGGCAGATTGTAACGCAGCCAGTAGGTGCTTCGAGTGATCCTGCCCTCGAAACTGAAATAGCCGCTCGGCGCAAAATCGGTCGCGTCTGCAAAGCCGCTCATCATCGCTCTCCACCGTTTTCGTTACGATATCATCTTAAAGATGGGCTGGCGAGGGGCATAGGCTGGCATGGGTTGGGACGGGCAACAGCGATCCAGGCATTCAGCCGGCTGCTGATGGCCTCCGGTTCGTCGCACCTTCCGCGGGTGGGATGGTAATGCGTAACCGTAACGCGGACCTGCTTTCGGCGTCCAGCATCACAGCCAAAACCTCGTTCCGACTTGTTTCAGCTCGCCGGGGCGGCCCGGCGTTCCGCAGTTCGATAGCGTCAGGCGATCCGCGCCAACGCGGCTTCCAGCCTGGCGACCTCGTTCTGTGCGGTGCGCAACCTCTCGCGGTTCTCCTCAACTACCTCCTCTTTCGCGCGCGATACGAAATCGGGGTTCGCCAGCTTCTTCTCGACCTTGGCCCCTTCATCGGCCGCGCGGTCGCGCTCCTTGGCCAGGCGTGCCCGCTCCGCGTCGAGGTCGATCAGGCCCGCCAACGGCAGCACGAGGGTCGCCTCGTCCAGTACCGCCTGGGCCGCGCCGCTTGGCACATCGCCGTCGAGGGCCTCAAAGGCGTTCGCGCGCGCCATCCGGCCGATGACGTGCATCCATGCCTGACCACGGGCAAGGCTTTCGGGAGCCGCATCCTTCACCAGAATAGGCGAAAGCTGGGACGGCGGCACGTTCATCTCCGCGCGCACAGTGCGAACCTCGGAAATCAGTCGCACCACCCAGTCGAGTTCCAGGCGGGCCGCGTCGCGGCCGGGAACGTCGAATGGCTCGGGCCAGGGGGCGCCGATCAGGCTGCCCTTCGGCCCATAGCCGAACTCCGCCCAAAGCTCCTCGGTGACGAACGGCATCACGGGATGCATGAGCCGCAACATCAAACCCAAGACATGCGCTGCCACGCGACGGATTTCACCGGCTTCGGCAGTCTCGGTTTGAAGCAGTGTGGGCTTGGCAAATTCAAGGAACCAGTCGCAGAACACGTTCCGGGCGAAGCGGGAGCAGGCCGCCGCGTATTCGTCGAAGCGATATGCCTCCAACGCCGCCGTGGCTTCCGCAATGGCGTCGCTCGCGGCTGCCAGGAGCCAGCGCGAGAGCGGCAGCGTCGCATTGGCAGGCTCAAACGTGGGATCGGGCACGACCGTGTTCATCTCGCAGAAACGCGCCGCGTTCCACAGCTTGGTGATGAATGCGCGGTAAACCTCGACCCGGCTCGCGCCAAGCTTCATGCCACGGCCGGGGCCGGTGAGGGAGGCGATGGTGAAGCGCAGCGCGTCTGCGCCGTACTGGTCCACGAGGTCCAGCGGGTCGATCACGTTGCCCTTCGACTTGGACATCTTCTGGCCGCGCTCGTCGCTGACGAGACCGTGGATGTAGACGGTGCGGAACGGCACTTCGCCCATGAAGTGCAGGCCCATCATCATCATCCGGGCGACCCAGAAGAAGATGATGTCGAAGCCGGTCACCAGCACGTCGCCGGGATAGTAGCGCGCGACGTCTGGCGTCTGCTCGGGCCAACCCAAGGTGGAGAACGGCCAGAGTGCCGAACTGAACCAGGTGTCGAGCACGTCTTCGTCCCGCGACAACTCGCGGTCCTCGCCGTAATGTGCGCGGGCTGCGGCCTGCGCCTCCTCCTCGGTTTTCTCGACGAATACCGTGCCGTCCGGGCCGTACCACGCAGGAATTCGGTGGCCCCACCAAAGCTGGCGGCTGATGCACCAGGGCTGGATGTCGCGCATCCAGGCGAAGAAGGTGTTTTCCCATTGCTGAGGCACGAAGCGAGTGCGGCCCTGCTCGACGGCGGCGATGGCCGGCTTGGCCAGTTCGGCCGCATTGCAATACCACTGTACCGTCAGCAGCGGCTCGATCGGCACGCCGGAGCGGTCGCCATGTGGCACCTGGTTGGTGTGAGGTTCGACCTTCTCCAGCAGCTCGAGCCGTTCGAGTTCGGCGACGATCACGCGGCGTGCGTCGTAGCGATCCTGGCCGACGAGGGAGCGTGCAAAGGCGGGATCGGCCAGACCGGGCACGGCAACGAGTTCGCTGTCGATCTCGGCCAGCGTGACACGGGCCTCACGGTCGAGCACGCTCGGCATGGCGAGACCGTGACGCTGGCCCACCTCGAAGTCATTGAAATCATGTGCGGGCGTGATTTTGACAGCACCGGTTCCCTTCTCGGGATCGGAGTATTCGTCCGCGATGATCGGCACGCGGCGCCCGGTGATCGGCAGCGTGACGAAGCGGCCCACAAGATCGGCATAGCGTTCGTCGGTCGGGTGCACGGCGACGGCGGTGTCGCCCAGCATAGTTTCAGGGCGCGTGGTCGCGACCGAGATGAAGCGGTCTGGCATGCCTTCGACGGGGTAGCGGATGGTCCAGATATGCCCGCGCGTCTCTCGGCTCTCGACCTCCAGGTCGGAGATGGCGGATTGGAATTTCGGGTCCCAGTTCACCAAGCGGCGGTCGCGGTAGATCAGGCCCTGCTTGGCCAGGGTCACGAACACTTCCCGAACTGCGACGGACAGGCCGTCATCCATGGTGAAGCGTTCGCGCGGCCAGTCGAGCGAGGCGCCGAGGCGACGCAGCTGGCGGGTGATGGCGCCGCCAGATTCAGCTTTCCACTGCCACACCTGCTCCACGAACTTGTCGCGGCCCAGCGACTGGCGGGTGATGCCGTTGGCCGCGAGCAGACGTTCCACCACCATCTGTGTGGCGATACCGGCGTGATCGGTGCCAGGTTGCCACAGCGCGTCCCGACCCTGCATCCGACGCCAGCGGATCAGCGTGTCCTGAACCGTAAAGGTGAGCGCGTGACCCATATGCAGGTTGCCCGTGACGTTGGGCGGTGGGATCATGATGGTGTAGGGCGCGGCACTGCTCTCGGGCTGCGCCGCAAAGGCGCCCGCTGCCTCCCAGCCTGCATACAGCGTGGCTTCAGCGTCGGCAGGCGAAAATGATTTGGGCAACATGGACCAATAACCTAATGGCCGCGCCGTGTCGGGCTGCGGCGCTGGTGATCGTGGAAAGCCGTGTCTCGCGTCAGGTGACGGAGCGATCGACCACGCGGGCAATCTCGGCTCGCACCAGGCGTTCCACCAAGGCAGGCAGGTTCGTGTCGAGCCAGTGCTTGAGCAGGGGCCGCATCTCGTCTCGGATGACGTCTTCGAGCGAAGGGCCGTTGCGGGTGATCGTGAGGGCCCGCTCATTGGCGAGATGACGCATCAGTGTATCTACGGATGCGGCCGATGCGGCGACGGTCTCCGGAGCGACCAGCGATTGCGGGGCGGGCTTCGAGGCGGGCTGGGCGAGGGAGGCGGGCAGGGCGGATGCGGCTTCCGAAATGGCCGGGGCGGTCACGAGGACTGGGGCCGGCGCGAACGCCTGGGTTGCAGGAGGCGCGGGAGCGGGCTGCGGCGGAGCGGCCACCGCCCCACCGACGATCATTGCCGAACTCAATTCCAAGACATCGTCCCGCTGTTGCGCCACGCCGGCTTTCAGTGGCGCGGCGGGTGGGGCCGCCACCGCCGGGCTGGCGGTCTCGTCTTCCGCCAGGATGCGGCGGATCGACGCGAGTATGTCGTCCATCGAGGGATCGGCGTTCGGGGAACCGGGGGGGGGCGTT
>JANXXW010000384.1 GCA_025350425.1 Rhodospirillales bacterium | reverse complement strand
GTGCGAATTCCGCCGCGCCGAAATCAAACGCCTCGCTCTTGGTTGCCTCCCCGGAGGCCACGCGAAGCATTGTCTCGAAGATGCGCTGGCCACATTCCTGGACGCTTTCGTCGCCGTCCAGGATGGTGCCACAATTGACATCCATGTCGTCGGTCATGCGCTGATACATCGGTGTGTTCGTCGCGAGCTTTATGGAGGGCGCCGGCTTACATCCGAACACGCTGCCACGCCCGGTGGTAAAGCACACAAGGTTGGCTCCGCCGGCCACCTGCCCGGTAGCCGCGACCGGGTCGTATCCCGGCGTATCCATGAACACGAAGCCCTTTCGCGTTGCCTGCTCGGCGTACTGCACCACCTCGACGAGGTTTGTCCTGCCCGCCTTGGCCATGGCGCCCAGCGACTTCTCGAGGATGGTCGTAAGGCCGCCGGCCTTGTTGCCGGGCGACGGGTTGGCGTTCATCTCGGCCCCCTCGCGCTCGGTGTAGCGCTCCCACCAGCGCATCAACTCCACCAATTTCTCGCCGACATCGGGCGAGATCGCGCGGCGAGTGAGCAGGTGTTCCGCGCCGTAGGTCTCTGGCGTTTCAGACAGGATCACGGTGCCGCCATGGCGCACCAGCAGGTCGCTCGCGGCGCCCAGCGCGGGGTTGGCGGACACGCCGGAGTATCCGTCGGAACCGCCGCATTGCAACGCCACCGTCAATTCGCTGGCAGGCACCGTCTCGCGATACACGTTATTGGCTTCCACCAAAGCCTCGCGCACGAACTCGATCCCGGCCTCGACGGTTTTGCGCGTGCCGCCCATCTCCTGAATGTCCATCGCCCGCAGGCGTCCAGCCAGACGTTGCTCCTGCATCAGGTCACCAATCTGGTTCACCTCGCAGCCAAGGCCGAGCACGATGACGGAGGCGAAGTTCACGTGCCGGGCGTATCCGCCCAAGGTACGCCGCAGCACGCGCAACGGCTCGAGTTGGGTCATGCCGCAGCCGGTCTTGTGGGTCAGGGCCACCACGCCATCGACGTTCGGGTAATCCGCCAGCGGATCATGGCCGCTGAACGGGCTTTTGCGGAATGCGTCGGCCACCATGTTGGCAACGTGCGCGCTGCAATTCACGCTGGTGAGGATGCCGATGTAGTTCCGAGTCGCCACTCTCCCATCCGGGCGACGAATACCTTGGAACGTCGCGGCCGGCACGATCATGTCCGTGGGCGTTGCGTCCACGCCGAACGCGTAGTCCTTCGAGAAATCTCCCATGCCGCAATTCTGCACGTGCACGTGTTGCCCGGCAGAAATCGGCGCGGTGGCGAAGCCGATGATCTGGCCGTAGCGCAGGATCGGATCACCCACCGCGAGCGGCCGGACCGCGACCTTGTGGCCGGCTGGCACGCGCTCGAGGGTAACCACGCCCTCGGCGACCGGCGTGCCAACCATCAGCGTCGCGCGCGCGATCACCACCCCGTCGTCGGGGTGGAGCCGGATCACCGGGGGCGGAGTCATTGGATATTATCCTACGTTGCCAGCTTCTTTGCGGACCTGCGCCACGGCCGCCTTGGCCGCCATCTGCATCAGGCCGCTATCGTTGGCGATCGTCACCAGCCGGAACCCCATCCCGATTGCGCGCGCGGCGTAGGTTGCCGTGCCGCAATGGATGCCGGCCTTGATGTTACGCTTGCCGGTCTCGACCAGGATCTTGTCGTAGATCTTGAGGATTTCGGGCTCCTCGCGATCCAGGATCGGCTTCATGCCGTAGGAAAAACCAAGGTCCGACGGGCCGACATAGATGCCGGCGATCCCTGGCACGTCGAGGATGGACTCGATGCTCTCGATCGCCTGCTTGGTCTCGATCATCGGGATGCACAGCGTCTGGTCGTTCGCGGTGACCTGATAGCCGGTCGCCTCGCCGTACATCGCGGCGCGGATCGGGCCGTTGCTGCGCGCGCCCATGGGTGGATATTTGCAATACGAGATGAACGCCTCAGCTTCGGCCTTGGAGTTGATCATCGGGCAGATTACGCCCATCGCGCCGCCATCCAACGCTTTGCCGATGATACCCGGCTCATTCCATGGCACGCGCACCATCGGCGTCACCGGATGCGCCTGCATCGCCTGGAAGCACTGCACCATTGACTGGTAGTCCTGCACGCCATGCTGCATGTCGACAGTGACAGCGTTGAATCCGCACTGCGCCATAACCTCGGCCGAGAAACCGGATGGGATCGCCAGCCAGCCATTCACGACGGCTTTGTCCGCCGCCCAAATTTCCTTGACCCTGTTCGCCATGATATCCATCCCCTTGATTTATAGGCCGGCACGCTAGTCGCGGGCCTATGTCTGGTCAATTATGCGCCCTATGGAGAAAACCATGTTCAGCCATGTCGTCATCGGCGCGCGCGATGTCGTCCGATCGGCTGCGTTCTACGATGCTCTTTTCGCGCCCCTCGGGATCGAGCGGTTCGCATCCAACGGCGACGGGACGCAATGGGTGGCGTGGCGCCGGCCCGGAACCGAGGCGGCGTTCTATCTCGGCCTGCCGTTCGACGGCCAACCCGCCACGGTCGGGAATGGCGCCTTGAGCGCGTTCTTCGCGCCAAGCCGCGAGGCCGTTCATGCGTCCCATGCGGCGGCCCTGGCGGCTGGAGGCACCGATGAAGGCGCTCCAGGACCGAGGCCGCAATACGCGCCCGACTATTACGGCGCCTACATGAGAGATCCAGACGGCAACAAGCTTCATGTCGTGCATCGCGCGGCGATTGCGGCCTGAACGACAGCGGTGAGACTGCCTAGCCGAAGCTGATCGATACCACCTGGGTGGATGGCTTCAACCGTGTCGAGGGGCAGGTTACGCCTGATCTGCTGTACTATCCGTGATGGCAGGCCGCGCCATGGCCATCCGTCTCGCTCCAGGCCGGATAGGCAACCCGGCAAATCTCGGTCGCGCGCGTACAGCGCGGGTGGAAGTGGCAACCGTTCGGGGGTGACGCGGCTGACGGGATTTCACCGATCACACGCGGCAGAATACCGCGCCGTGCCGGGTCCGGGATGGGCGAGGCGTCCCGCAACATGATGGTGTAGGGATGGCGCGGGGCGGCGAACACGCGGCCGACCGGTCCCTGCTCCACGATCCGCCCGAGATACATCACCGCCACCCGCGCGCAGAACCAGCGGATCACGCTGAGGTCGTGGCTGACGAACACGAACGCCAGCCCGCGTCGCCGCTGCAAGTCCTTTAACAGCAGAAGCACCTGCGCCTGTACCGACACGTCGAGCGCTGACACCGGCTCGTCCGCTACGATCAGTTCAGGTTGCAACGCCAAGGCCCGCGCGATCCCCACGCGCTGCCGCTGGCCGCCGGAAAACTCATGCGGAAAGCGCGCGAGAGATGCCTCCGGCAGCCCGACCTCGTCCAGCAACGCCGCCGCCTGCTGGGTAGCGGCCCGCCCACGCGCCACACCATGCACGCGCAACGGTTCAGTCAGACATTGCCCGATCGTCCGACGCGGATTTAGCGAGGAGTACGGGTCCTGGAACACGATCTGCATCCGCCGCCGCAGCGCGATCAACTTTCCCCCGTTCGCGGCACGCACATCCTGCCCGGCGAACCGGATGTCTCCGGCATCAGGTTCGATCAACCGCAGCACGGCACGCGCCGCCGTGGACTTTCCGCAACCGGACTCACCGACAAGTCCGAACGCCTCGCCAGCCGCTACGGTAAAGTCCAGTCCGTCCACGGCTCGCACCGTTGTGCGGACCGCGCGTGGAAACCCCTTCGTCTCGCTAAAATACTTCTTCAGGCCAACCACGCTGAGCAGCGGTTCGGTCATCCGCCCGCCAGCTTCGGATCGGTCGCGTCGCGCAGCCCGTCGCCTACCATGTTGAGCCCGAGCACGAGAAGCAGGATGGCAATCCCTGGCCAGATCGACAGCCAGGGTGCGTCAAGAATAGCCTCGAACCCATCACGCATCATCCCGCCCCATGTCGGCGTCGGTGGCTTCACGCCGAGGCCGATGAAGGACAGCGATGCCTCCGTACGAACCGCGGTCGCCATCCACAGGCTGCCCATCACCACGATCTCGCTCATGAGGTTTGGCAGGATATGCACGAACAGCACGCGCGCATGGGAAAAGCCGAGCGCCCTGCCAGCTTCCACGAAAGCCCGCTCCTTCAGACTCAGCACCGGCGCACGGGCGATGCGGGCGAATGGCGCGATGGCGGTCAGCGCAATCGCGATCACCAGATTCTCGAGATCGGGGCCGAGCAGCGCAACCACGATAAGACCGAGGATGAGGCTCGGGAATGAGAGCATGACGTCCATGACCTGCATCACGAACCGGTCCGTCCGCCCACCGATATAGCCGCTGATCATGCCGATGGTGCCGCCAACCAGGATCGCCGACAGGATCGACGCGACCGCGATGATCAGCGAGATGCGCGCTCCGAACAAGATACGCGACAACACATCGCGCCCGTACGCGTCAGTACCGAGCGGGTATTCCCCTCCGGGCGGCTGCAGCTTATCGACGATGTTCTGGTCCGACGGATCGTAGGGCGCCAGCCACGGCGCAAACACGGCGCCACACACTACCAGCGTGCAGAGCAGCAGCCCCAGCGCGGTCATGCGATTGCGCAGCAGCCAGCGCATCATGCCTGCTTCACGCGGGGGTCTATGAAGCCGTAGGTGAGATCTGTCATCAGGTTCACCAGCACGATCATGAAGCAGTATACGACCATCAACCCTTGCAGCATCGTGTAGTCACGCTGGTTCAAGGCGGATACAATAAGCTTGCCCAGGCCCGGCCGGTTGAACACGATTTCCGTTAACACCGAGTTGCCGATGAGGATGCCGAAATAGAGTCCGACCACGGTCACCACCGGCAGTCCCGCATTGCGCAAGCCGTGCCGCCACACCACGCGCCGCCACGGCACGCCCTTGGCGCGCGCAGTCCGCATGTAGTCCTCGCCCAATACCTGCAACATGGCACTGCGCGTGACACGCGTAATGTAGGCCGCCATCACCAGCCCGAGCGTCACCGCCGGCAGCACCAGCTTGGTGAGACGGTCGACGGGATCGGCCAGGTCAGCGTTGCCGATCACCGGGAAGATGTGCCAGTGCAGCGCGAAGGCAAGAAGCAGAAAAACGCCGGAGACGAACACCGGGAACGACAGCCCGATCAGGCTCAGCATCCGTGCCACGATATCGATGAGCCGGTTGCGATACAGAGCCGCCCATACCCCGGCGGGTACGCCGACCAGCGTGCCGATCAACACTGCCGCGAGGGTAAGGTCGATTGTATGCGGCAGAACCGCCGCGACGTCGGTCAGGATCGGTCGGTTGGTCACCATCGAGCGGCCGAAATCTCCAGTCAGGGACTGGCCGATGAACGAAACATATTGTCGCCAGATCGGCTGGTCCAAGCCGAGCTTGGCATCAAGTGCGGCGATCGCGTCCGGCGTCGCTCGATCGCCAAGGATCGCCACCGCCGGGTCGCCTGGCACGATCCGCACCAGCACGAACACCAACGTCAAGACCGCCACCAGCGTGGGGATAGCCGCCAGCAGCCGGCGCAGTATGAACAGAATCACTTGAAGTGCGTCGTCTCCGTGATCAACGGCCCGAGCGACAATGAGCCCTTCAGGTCATAGCCGTAGTCCAGATCGTCCCGGCGTACCCAGGCCTGCAACGTCTCCTGCAATGGCACCGCGCACATCTGGGCGATGATCTTGCGCTGTGCCGTCTGCCACAGCGCGATCTGCTTCGTCTCGTCCGGTTCATGCCGCGCCGCGTCGATCTCGGCATCCGCTGCGTTACAGTGGCTGAAATTGGTGATGCCCGTGGGCGTGCCGACCGTGCTCCGGCTTAGAAAGAATTGCGTGAGGTAGATGTCCGCAATCGGGAATCGCGCCGCCGAGTAGTACACCATACTGCTGAGGTCCTTGCGGATCATCTGATGGTAGGTCGCGTGTTCAACCACTTGCAGGTCGAGGATGATTCCGGCCCGCTTCAACTCCGCCTGCAGCACCTGCATCTGTGCCAGCATCGACGGCAACTGGGTATGTATCACTTTGAGCGTGATGCCGTTGGGATATCCGGCCTCCGCCAGCAGCGACTTGGCTTTTGCCAGATTGAATTGCGGCAAGCCGTTATCCGCCGTGAAGCCGAGATATCCGATCGGGATCACGCTCTGCCCCTCGCGCGCCACATCCTTGCCCTGAAATTTCGTCAGCTCAGGCCGGTTAACCGCATACGCAATCGCTTGGCGCACGCGCAAATCGTCCAGCGGCTTCTGGCTCATGTTCAGGCTGAGCGTGGTCAGCTCACCAGGCTCGAACACATCCACCACGGCGTGCTCGATCTTGCGCGTCCGATCAACCCAGGTCTGGTCCTGCATGCCATATTCGAGGTCGATCTCGCCGTTCTGAAACGCGAGATCGCGGGAGGCATTGGAAGGCAGGAAGCGATAACTGATCTTCTGGATCTTCGGCGCACCGCGGAAATAACCGGGGAACGACTCGAGTTCGAGCGACTGGTTGACCGCAATGGAGGCGAAAGCGAATGGCCCGGTGCCGATCGGCGCCCGCGCGAAATTGTCGCCCAGCTTCTCGACCGCCTTCCTGGAGACGATGAAGCCGCCGGAATAGTTGGTCAGCAGCCCGAGCAGGCTGGGGACGGTATCCCTCAACGTGATCTGCACAGTGGCTGGATCGATCGCCTCGACCTTGTCGAACGCCGCGAAATCCGCCGAAAAAGCCGAGCGTTTCGGGTCACCCGCCTTTTGCAGGCTGAACACCACGTCGTCGGCCGTCAGCTCGCCATAGTCGCCATGGAACTTGACGCCGGGGCGAAGGTGGAACGTCCAAACCTTCTTGTCCGCGCTAACCTCCCAGCTGGTGGCGAGGTCAGGCTCGATGGTTTGCGGGTCCATGCTGCCCGGCTTGAACCGAACCAGCCCATTGAACATCCACGCCACAACCGTTCGGTCGATGGTGGAAACCGCGAAATGCGGATCGAGCCGCCCTACGTCCTGCGCCGCCATGCCGACGTTAAGTGTAGTTTTCGGCGCGGCGTAGGCCTCCGGCGCGAACGCGACAGCGGCGGCGAGCAAGGCGGCCCGAAATATCATGTGTGTCCCCTGGTTCCGACCGGCATCGTAGCGAACAGCGCGCGGATGGGAAGCGAGAGAAAAATTGCTGAATTATCCCGACCAAGGAATCCCCTCGATCATACTACGGCGATAGAGGTTCAGGTGATACTGAAACTCCAGACGAATTTAGAGTAGAAAATCTGGTCAGTGTTGAAGGTAAACGCCGGAAACTGCTGCAATGACATCATCAAAGATCAGTCCGAGAGTGGCTGACGAATATTTCGTGAGTTCCTCGGAATAGAACTCTGAACTCGACACCCAGGCATTCCACAAAGTTCAACTTGGTGGTTTCATGTTGCCATGACTCCGGTGGCGACATGGCACCGCGCCAAGTGCCCCACCTCCACCGCCGCCAGAACCTGCGGCATCTCGCAGCCCTTCCGCGCCAGTGGGCAGCGCGGCTCGTATCGGCAGCCGTTGGGCATCTCGTCCAGCCCCGGAACCCGCCCGGGGATCGCCACCAACTCCTGGCCATCCAAGTCCATGCGCGGGATCGCCGCGAACAGCGCCCGCGTGTACGGATGCGACGGCCGGGCGAAAATTTCGTCCACCCCGGCTTGCTCCACGATCTGCCCGGCGTACATCACCGCCACCCGGTCTGCGATCTGCGATCTGCGCCACCACGCCCAGATTGTGGGTGATGAACAGCACGGCCATGCCGTGCTGCGCCCGTAAGTCGGCGAGTAAGCCGAGCACCTGCGCCTGAATGGTCACGTCCAGCGCCGTCGTCGGCTCGTCGGCCAGCAGCAGCGCGGGCTCACAGGCAAGCGCGATGGCGATCATCACGCGCTGGCGCATGCCGCCGCTGAACTGGTGCGGGTAGTCGTGGAAGCGTTTCGCGGCGGAGGGGATCTTCACCTCCTCCAGCACCGCCAGCGCTTTCCGCGCCGCCTCGGCGCGCGACAGCCCGCGGTGCAGCAGTAAGGCTTCCGATACCTGGGCGCCGATGGTCATCACCGGGTTGAGGCTGGTCATCGGCTCCTGGAAGATCATCGCCATCCGGGCGCCGCGCAGCTTGTCCATCTCCCGCTCGGGCAAATCCACGATGTCCACGCCGTCCACGTAGGCATGACCGCTGACCCGCCCCACGGTCGGCACGAGACCCATCACCGAAAGCGCGGTCATCGACTTGCCGCAACCGCTTTCGCCCACCAGCGCCAGGGTCTCGCCCCGGCGCACCTCAAGCGAGATGCCATCGACCGCGGCACGCCATGTTCCACCGATGCGGAACTCTGTCCGCAATCCGTCGAGTCGCAAAACTATGGTGTCATCGGGGTACATGGCTTGCCAGCCTGCGGCCTCCAGTCCAAACCCGCAACTGACCCCACGAGCCCGGACGGGACACCATGCCACTCGATGCCATCGATGCCGCGCGCGAATTCCTCGGCGACCGGCTGAGCACCAATTCCAGCCTGCGCGAACAGCACAGCCACGGCGAGGACACGCAGCCGCACGGCGATCCCACCGCCGTCGCCTTCGTCGAGACGTCGGAGGAGGCGGCGCGCATCCTGGCGCTGTGCAATTCCCAGAACATCCCGGTCGTGCCGTTCGGCGCGGGCACCTCGCTGGAGGGGCACGTGACGCCGGTGCGCGGCGGCATCAGCCTCGACCTGTCGCGCATGAACGCGATCCTGGAGGTGAACACGGCCGACATGGATTGCCGCGTGCAGGCCGGCGTCACGCGGCCGCAATTGAACGATCACCTGCGCGACCAGGGTCTGTTCTTCCCGGTCGATCCCGGCGCCGCCGCCTGCACCATTGGCGGCATGTGCGCGACACGCGCCAGCGGCACCAACGCCGTCCGCTACGGCACCATGCGAGAGAACGTGATGGGGCTCACGGTGGCCCTTGCCGATGGCCGGGTGATCCGCACCGGCGGGCGGGTGCGGAAATCCTCCACCGGCTATGACCTCACGCGCCTGTTCGTGGGCTCCGAGGGCACGCTCGGCGTCATCACCGAAATCCAGTTGCGGCTGCACGGTATACCCGAGGCCGCATCCGCCGCCGTGTGCCAGTTCGACACGCTGGAGGGCGCAGTCGAGACGACCATCGCCATCATGCAGGCCGGCATCCCCGTGGCCCGCATCGAGCTGCTCGACGACGTGCAGATGGCGGCCTGCATCGCCTACTCGAAGCTGGTGGACCTCGCCGTCGCGCCGACCTTGTTCTTCGAGTTCCACGGCACCCCCGCCTCGGTCGCCGAGCAGGCGCAGACCGCGGAAGCCATCGCCGCCGATTTTGGCGCCAAGGGCTTCAGATGGGCCACAGACGCGCAGGAACGCAGCAAGCTCTGGCAGGCCCGGCATGACGGCTACTGGGCGGCGCTCGCGCTGAAGCCCGGACATAAAGGCATCGCCACGGACGCCATCGTGCCGATCTCGCGGCTGGCCGAGGCGATCCTGGGCGCGCAGCAGGACATCGCCGCCTCCGGGCTCACGGCGCCCATCGTGGGCCATGTCGGCGATGGTAATTTTCACACCGTCATCCTGGTGCCGCCGGAGCCGGACGGGATGGAGCGGGCCTGGGCGCTGGACCGCAAGATCGTGGCGCGCGCTTTGGCCCTCGGCGGCTCATGCAGCGGGGAGCACGGCGTGGGAATCGGCAAGCGCGAGTTCCTGGAACAGGAGCATGGAGCGGAGGCGCTAGCGGTGATGCGCTCGATCAAGACGGCGCTCGACCCGCGCGGCATCATGAACCCAGGCAAAATCTTCCTGAACTGATGGCGAACGATCCAGATTCGGGCGCCAAGGAACTTGGCGCCAAACCCGACATCCACCGCACCGCCTCAGTGCGCGCGACCACCTTCGGGCGGTTCTGCGAAGTTGGTGCGCGCACCAAGATCGCTGAAAGCTCGATGGGCGACTACAGCTACGTCGTCAACGACAGCGACATCATCTACAGCACAATCGGCAGGTTCTGCTCGATCGCGGCGCAGACGCGGATCAATCCCGGCAACCACCCGCTGGACCGCGTGGCGTTGAACCACTTCACATATCGTTCTAGCGCCTACGGCCTCGGGCCAGACGATCCCGAGTTCTTCGACTGGCGGCGCGCGAGCCCCGTGGTGCTGGGCCACGATGTCTGGATCGGCCATGGCGCCACCGTCATGCCCGGTGTCAGCCTCGGCAACGGGGCAGCCGTCGGCGCCGGGGCCGTGGTCACCCGCGACGTGCCGCCGTTTGCCATCGTGATCGGCGTGCCCGCCAAGCTGCACCGCTACCGCTTCACACCGGATGAGGTAGACGCCCTGCAGCGCGTCGCCTGGTGGGATTGGCCGCACGAAAGGCTGCGCGCCGCGATGACCGACTTTCGCAAGCTGGGAGCGGCGGATTTCTGCCGCAAATACGAGGCGGAGTGACGGCCTGCATCTATTCACCATCGGGCGGCGTTACGAGCGTGCAAACAAAGGGATGTCTATGCTCCGACGCACCGCGCTACTCGCTTCTATCGGCTGCATTCTTGCCACTGGCGCTTTTGCCCAATCCACGCCGATGCCGACGATATCGACGCGCGTGAGAGGCACCGCCGCCGCGATCACCACCGACATGCTGACTGTGGCTACCCGCGACGGGACACAGTTCCAGGTGAAGCTGAACCAGCCCGTAACCGTCACGGCGTTGAAGCAAATGTCCATCGACGAGATCCAGCCGGGCTCGTCCCTGGCGATCGTCAGCAAGCCGGGTACCGATGATCTCGAAGCCTTGTCCGTCACCTATTTTCCACCGGGTGCCGCATTGCGCCAGGGGCAATTCCCCTGGGACCTTCCGAACACCACGATGACCAACGCAGCCGTTTCGGGCAACGTCACCGGCAAGTCCGGCCGCGAGATCGATCTGTCGTTCAACGGTCGCAGTGGCAAGGTCACCATCCCGCCCGGCACCCCATTGGTGACCCAGATTCCGGCCTCGCTGACGGATATCAAGCCCGGTGTGACGGTCTTATTGTTCGCGGCCAAGGGCGACGACGGCACCTTCTCCACCGCCCGCGTCACGGTTGGCAAGGACGGGGTGAACCCGGCGTCGTAGCCGGCTCAGTCCGGGGTCAGGCGCTGGCGCACCTTGCGCCACCGCGACTCCCCCGTCCCCGGAGCCGTCGCGGTAATGGGAGCCGTCCGTATGGATAACTCCTCCACGAGGCGGCGAGCGATCAGGCCCCTGTGTCCCCGGTCCCAATGGTCCGAACTTCTGGCGTCTGGCAGAAATTCGGGCAGGGGGTGCATGAGGTATCTCGCCAGTCCATCCAGGAGTGGTTCGTAGGTGGCGCGCAACGTGGCCAGGGTCGCCTCCGCGTCCGGTCCGCCGGCCCATTCGAGCCCTGCCGCCGCGAAGCTTGCCTCCATCGTCGTGTAGGCTTCATGGGTCAGCCGGTCGCCTCCGTCGTAACGAGAAGGGCTCACACCGAAGCCACGTGCCATGTCCACCACCACCAACCGCGCCATCATGAACGTCATCCGCGCCTGCAGGGGCTGCAATCCCTCAACCCCCACGAGAATGATTGCGCAGGTGTCCATGACCGCAGTCAGCGCCCCGAGCCAGGACTGGTCCTCGTGCTGCGAGCGATAGAAGGCGAGCATCGGGTAGGAAAGATGGCTTTCCAACAACTCCGCAGCCCATACCTCCCATCCCCGCAGCATCTCGTCGAGCTTGGCCAGCGCCCCCGCCTCGGCATGGCGACACAGCAGGGTGGTCGCGGTCGGCGGCGAACCTGCACGCGCGTCAAGTTGGATCACGTGCCCCTCCCGCCGTGAGAATAGCTGATACAGCACCGGGACGTAGCCGATCACGATGGCGATGAACCCCAGGCCGGTGCCAGCCTCGATCACGCTGTTCAATCGGGCGAGGCCGCTATGCGGGACCACGTCTCCATAGCCGAGTGTGAAGAACGTGACGCCGCTCATGTAGATCTGCTCGGATAGCGGCGATGGATGGCCGGTTTCCTGTGTCACCCAATCCATCATGCCGAACGCCAAAATCAGGCCGCCAGCCCAAATCCCGAACAGCATCAGGATCGACAGCGGGCCGAAGAAGCTGATGAAATGCTCCCGCCGGGAACCCGCCACGAAAAAGCGGGCGACGCGCACCCAGGCTTTCCAGGACGCCCGGTAGTACAGCTTCGTGAGACGGATCTTCCGCGCCACGCGACGGGGCAGCAGCATCACCTCGAATGCGTCCTGGAGGATGATGCCGAACAGGCATAGCGCGGGTATGACGATGAGGAACTTCATCGCGCTTCAACTCGCGAACGGGCCGATCGTCCCTCGTCAGCGCGTCAGTCGAATATCAATGTTCAGGATAGCGCGCCGCTAGCCTTCAGGCGGGCGATGGTAGCCTCGTCGTAACCTAATTCCCGTGCGATCTCCGCGCCATGCTCGCCCGCCCCCGGCAGGTCGCGTCGCAGCGGCAGGCGCTTGCCGTCCAGGGACAGCGGCAACGCGGGCAACCGGGTGACGCGTCCGTCCGGCAAGGTGACGGGCACCAAGCCGCCCGAGGCATTCAGATGCGGATCGTCGAACATCTCGATTGGGCGCGCGATCGGGGCGTAGGGCAGCCCGAGCGCCTCGCATTTCTCGATCAACTCCGCGCGCGTGTAGAGCGCGAGTGCCGCCGACACCAGCGGAAGGGTGCGGCCCCGCCCCTCGACGCGCTGCCGCTGGGTGGTCAGTTCCGGGTCGGCCAGGAATTGCGGCAGGCCGAACGCCTCGCAGAACACCCGCCACTGCCCATCGGTGACCACGCCGACGAACAGCTGGCCGTCGCTGGTGTCGAAGATGTCGTAAATCGGCCAGGCCGGCATCCGCTCGGTCATGGGCCGTGCCTCCACGCCGGTCACGGCATACTGGGCCATGTGTTGGGCCACCAGCAGTGTGTTGTTCTCGAACAGCCCCGATTGCACCAGGCGTCCGCGCCCGGTCGTCCGCCGCTCGAACAGGGCCGCCAGGATGCCGATGGCGCCGAACATTCCGCCCATGATGTCGTTCACCGACGATCCCGCACGGGAAGGCTTGCCGACCGCGCCGGTCATGTAGGCGAGGCCGCCCATCATCTGCACCACCTCGTCCAGCGCCGGCCGGTGTTCATAGGGACCGGCGCTGGACGAGGTGGTGCAGATGATGGGCGGCCTAGCCTACATGACCGGCGCGGTCGGCAAGCCTTCCCGTGCGGGATCGTCGGTGAACGACA
>JANXXW010000364.1 GCA_025350425.1 Rhodospirillales bacterium | reverse complement strand
GAGTTCGAGATGTACTACTCCGTCTGAAGTCTGATCCACCCCGCCTTCGCAAGAGGGCGGGGTTCAGAGCGGCTCCAGCCGCACCGCGACGGACAAGGTGTGCCTACCGCCACCTAGCAGGATGCCACGCACCGGGCTGATATCGCCGTAATCGCGGCCCCAGGCCAGCACGACGTGCTCCTCGCTGACGACGAGATCATTGGTCGGATCTAGGTCGATCCAGCCATGTTCCATTCCCATCCAGGCGCCGACCCAGGCATGTGACTGGTCCGCTCCGCGCAGCGTGGTCTGCCCTGCGGGCGGATAGGTGCGGAGATAACCCGAAACGTAGCGGGCCGGCAGGCCGAGGCCGCGCAGGCCGGTCAGCAGAAGGTGGGTGAAGTCCTGGCAGACACCGGCGCGCTGCGCCAGGACCTTGGCCACGGGCGTGTCAATCTCGGTCACGCCGCCCTTGAAGGTAAACTCGCGGCGGATGCGGCTGTTGAGGTGGAGCAATCCCTCCAGGATCGGGCGTCCGGGCGGGAAGCTGATAGCCACATATGCGGTGGCGGCGACGTTCTCGGCCAGCATTGGGCTCTCGAACGCGAACTCCGCCGCGTGCCAGGCAGTGCGGTCGCTGAACGCCCGGGCCGCGATATCCTCCCAGGGCGGAGTCGCGGTCGTGGGGACGGGAGGGAACGCCACATCCACTTCTGCCTGCAGCGTGACCTCGAACTGGCCATGCGGGCGATCGAGAAACATCCACGCGACGCGGTTGCCGAAATGATCGGTGCCCTGAGCGACGCGGGAGGGCTCGGGGTCGGCGGTGAGCGCGGCGGAGGTCACACGCTGATGCGGTAGCGGCCGAGGCAGCAGGTGCAGCATGTGACTGGCGAGATCGACGGCGCCGGCATAGTCGTACGTGGTCTTGTGGAAGACGCGATACCTCATGCGGCACCGCGCAGCTTGCCGAGGTCGCCGGCCCAGCCAAGCGTGCGGACCGCCGGCAAAAGGGCGAAGTAGCGGCGGTTGATACGATCCGACAAGGCGGCCAGCCCTTGCCCCACTTCCTCCAGCCTCGGAGGTAGCTCGGCGGCGGCGCTGGCCTGATCCGCCGCCGCCAGCACGCCTTCCACCAGGATTTCGACCTCGGCCAGCAATCCCGCCGCCGCTCCGGCGAGCAATTCCCGCGGCGCGGCCCCACTGGAGAGTTCGTCGAGCGCCGAATGCATGGCAGTGAGCTGGAAGGCGAGACCGCGCGGGTTGCCCTGGTCTGCAAGCACGAGATCGAGCACCGGGGCCGCCTGAACCACGTTCAGGTAGCGGGAGCGGTAGGTGATGGCGCTGTCGCAAAGTTCGAGGATGAGCAGCAGCCCGCTTTCGATGCGCGCGGGCGGCTGATCCAGCGCACTGATGATTTCGCCGATGATCGCGCGCGACCGCTCCAGCCGGCGACCAAGGTCGAGAAAAAGCCAGCCGCCCCCGCGCACCATATTCTCCGCAGCCACGCCAGCGACGGCGGCCGAGAAGCGCTGGATGCCGATCATGGCGTGGGTCAACCCGTCCAGACTGGTGACTTCCCTGGCGCCATCGCGGGCGGCACAGAGCGTATGGGTGAAGGTTGCATACATGTCGCCGGTCAGGCGGTCGCGCACCTTCTCAGTCAGGTGGGCCACATCGCTGAACAGCACATCGACCTTTCCGCCGTCCCTGACCGTGGCGAGCAGGGCTGCGGCCATGGTGCTGGGAGTTGAGGTTCCGGCAGCCTCGGCCGGAATGAACCCCGCCTCGGTCAGGCAGCGTGCGAGCACGCGAAGGTCGGCGACCTCGCGTGGCAGCACGACCGCCCCACGTGCGATGCGCGATATTGCCGCGCGCAGCAGCCGCGCGGCCCGTTCCAGCCGCTCGACGTAGCGGCCAAGCCAGAACAGGTCGTCGGCCACGCGACTCGGCAAGTCGGCGCTGGCACGGCGGATGGTGAGCGGCGGCACGGTTTGGACGGTGGGGCCGACGATATTGGAACGCTCCTCCGCCAGCACCCAGACATCCTTGGAGACGCCGGTCGTGGGCAACTGGCCGGGGTAGTGCCCCTCTTCGTCGAGAACGCGCGCGAGGCCGCCCTGCATGGCCCGCCAGTCCCGGCCGTCATGTACCAGGAATAGGCGGAGCAACACCGGGGCGGGTGCCATGCCGCCTGGCGCCACGCAAGGTGCCACTGAGGGCGGGATCATGGTCGAAGCCGCCCATTCCCAAGGGCGGGTTGCGATCCGTGACAACAAGGCGGCCCGCCCGCGCTCGCTCAGCTTGGCGGGGACAACCGAGGCCGCGCGTCCGTCGAGCGCGGGGCGGATCAGCCATTTGTCGAAGTCCTGCTCGACCAGCGAGCGCGCCCGCGCCTCGCCGAGCCACATCGTAGAGACGCTGGCCATCTCCAAACGTTCACCCAGTAGACGCATGGCCAGAGTCGGCAAGAAGGCCGAGAGCGCGGGCGCCTCCAGTACGCCTGAGCCAGGGTCGTTGGCGATACGGATGCTGCCGGCGCGCATGGCGTCGAGCAGGCCGGAAACGCCGGTGCCGCGACTCGGCTCAAGCTCCAGCGGATCCACCAGCCGCCCATCGACGCGGCGCAGCAGCACATCGACCTGCTGCAGGCCCTTGAGCGTCTTCAGGAAGATTTTTCCGTCCCGCGCGGTAAGGTCGCTGCCCTCGACCAGCGCGCAGGACAATTCGCGCGAGATGAACATGTGCTCAAACCATTGCGGATGAGCGGTGCCGGGCGTGAGCAGGGCCACGGTCGGGTTCGGGCGGCCGGACGGCGCCAAGCGGTGCAGCGCATCCTGCCAAATGTCGAAGAATGGGCGGAGCTGGCGCACCTGAACGGCACGGAACGCCTCCGGCAGCACACGACCCAGCAGGCGGCGGTTCTCGCGCGCGTAACCGATGCCGGAGGCGCCAGAGGTGCGGTCGGCGAGCACCCGCCAGGCGCCATCAGGGCCACGCACGAGGTCGGCAGCGTAGAAATGCAGGATTGGAGGTTCCTGGCTGCGGGCGAAGCGGAGGAAGCCGGGGTTGGGATGAATGAGCGCAGGCGGCAGAGCTCCGCTTTCGAGCAGGGTCTGCTGACCGTAGATGTCGTTGAGAATGGCCGACAGCAGACGCGCGCGCTGGGCCAGACCCGACTCCAGCGCCGCGAACTCATCGGCGGGGATCGGCAAAGGCACCGGGTCGCAACGGAAGGCGTGCTCGGCGGCGCTGGTTCCGGGGAGGACGCTGGTGATGCCTTCTTCCTGGAACGCGTCGTTCAGGCGCCGCGCCCGCTCCTGCAGCCCGCCTTCCCCAAGCTCCGTGAACGCGCCCATCAGGCTGCGCCAGTGCGGACGCAGGCGGCCCCGGCCATCGACCATCTCGTCGAGGGGAACGGGACGCGTCATTGGACTCCCACGCAACCGTGCCGGACTGGCGTCAAACAAAGCGCCGCAGGTCGAGCGTCCGGGGATGTTCCCGGCCGATCGCGATGCGGGGTTCCGGCATATCGCCAGGGGTGTGACCGATCGGGAAGAAACGGGCGCGGCGGCGGGCTTCGGCCTCGTTGGCGTTGACCGGGAAGGTCTCGTAGTTGCGGCCACCGGGATGGGCCACATGATGCGACAGGCCGCCGAGGCTGCGGCCGGTCCAGCGGTCGTAGATGTCGAACATCAAGGGCGCCTGGGCGCGCACGCCCGGATGCAGCGCATTTGGTGGATTCCAGGCCTTGAAGCGGATGCCCGCGACATACTCGCCCACCGTGTCCGTGGCTGACAGGCTTACGCCGACACCGTTGCAGGCCAGCACGTAGCGTTCGTCCACCCAGCCGGTCAGGCGCACCTGCACCCGTTCGGCCGAACTATCCACGTAGCGCACAGTGCCGCTCGGGGTGGCCTGCTCACCCATCACGTGCCACGGCTCCAGCGCGTGACGCAGTTCGATGCCGACGCCGTGCACGGTGGTCTCGCCGATCTTGGGGAAGCGGAACTCGAAATGCGGGTCGAACCATTCGCGATCCATCGGCAGGCCGAGGGCTGCGAACTCGTCCAGCGCGTCCACGAAGTCCTGGCTCGCGAAATGCGGCAGCAGGAAATCGTCGTGTAGACGGGTGCCCCAGCGAACCAGCCGGCGTTCGTACGGGTGCTGCCAAAAGGCTGCGACGGCGGTCCGCATCAGCAGCATCTGGGCCGCCGACATACGAGCATGGGGCGGCATCTCGAATGCGCGGAATTCCACCAGGCCACGCCGGCCGGAGCCGCCGTTCGGATCATACATCTTGTCGATGCTGAACTCGGTCCGGTGGGTATTGCCGGTCATGTCGGCCAGGATGTTGCGGAACAGCCGGTCGGTCATCCAGGGCGGAGTACGGCTGAACGGCGTCACCTGATCGAACGCGATCTCCAGTTCGTTCATGGCATCGTCGCGCGCTTCGTCGATGCGCGGATGTTGGCTCGTAGGACCGATGAACAAGCCGCTGAAAATAAACGAAAGGCTTGGGTGGTTATGCCAGAAGCCAAGCAGGCTCTTGAGCAGATCCGGGCGGCGCAGGAACGGTGAGTCCTCGGGCCGAGCGGCGCCCATCACCACGTGGTTGCCGCCGCCGGTGCCGACATGGCGGCCATCCAGCATGAACTTCTCGGCGGACAGGCCGATCTGACGCGCTTCCTCGTACAGCTGCTCGGTGCGGCGGACGTGGTCCGGCCAGTTGGTGGCGGGATGCACGTTGACCTCGATCACGCCGGGGTCAGGCGTCACGGAGAAGTTCAGGACGCGCGGATCCTCGGGCGGCATGTAGCCCTCGATGATGACCTTATGGCCCTTCTCCTCCGCCGTCGCCTCGATTGCCGCGACCAGTTCCAACCAGTCCTCGATCTCCGTCAGCGGCGGGCAGAAGATATGGATCAGGCCGTCGCGTGGTTCGACGCAGAGCGCGGTGCGAACCAGATCAGGTTCCGGGCGGCCCAGCGTCGGGCGCTCCTGGTGCACGGCGGCGAAGCGCTCGGCCCGGTACGCGGCGGGCTCGAGCGGGGCCGGGCGACGAAACGCCTGCACGGGTCTGAGTGGCGCACGCGGGGCGAACGGGTCGAGCTCGAACACCGGCTCGATGCTGTCGGGGTCGGCCCAGGGCAGGCTCTCCAGCGGCAGGCGGAGGCCGATCGGGCTGTCGCCGGCAACAAGGAACAGCACGTCGTCGCGCACGAACCATTTGCCCGACTGCCATCGCCGCTGGCCGCCCAGCCTGATCCGGCGCAACGGAAGAACGCTTCCGACGGAGGCGGCCAGGCCATTGTCGAACACGCGGGTCAAGCGTTCGCGCTCCAGCGGATCACGCAGGCGGCTATCCTCGGCGCTCACGTTCACTGGCAGGCGCTTCTCGCGCCACAGGTAGTAATAAATATCCTCGTGAGCGGTCAGCGCGAGAGCGGGATCGACCTGGAGGCGCTCGGCCAGCGAGGCGCAGAACGCGGCGGCGTCCAGGGCAGTGGCGTGGCCCCGATCGGTATCGGGGTCGGCGAGCAGTTCGGGGTTGTTCCACACCGGCTCGCCGTCCTCGCGCCAATGCGCCGACAATGCCCAGCGTGGCAGTTGCTCGCCCGGATACTGCTTACCCATACCGTGATGCAGCGCTGCACCCTTGGACCAGTGCGTCGCCAGCCGCCGGATGAGCTTGCCGGCATAGCGGCGCTTGGTCGGGCCGAGGGCATCGGCGTTCCACTCCGCCGCCTCCTGGTCCGTGCTGGCGACGAAAGTGGGCTCGCCACCCAGGGTCAGGCGCACCTCCCCCGCATCCAACGCGCGATCGACGCGCATCCCGGCCGCCTGGATCGCGTGCCACTGAGACTCGGTGTACGGCTTGGTAACGCGGGGCGTCTCGCTGATGCGGCGGACCTGCATCTCGAACGCGAACTCCGTCTCCGCAGGCTCAACCATGCCGGAGATGGCGGCGGCCGATTGCGGGGCGGGGCTGGCAGCGAGCGGGATATGCCCCTCGCCAGTGAGCAGGCCGGATGTGGCGTCGAGCCCGATCCAGCCGGCGCCGGGCAGATACACCTCCGCCCAGGCGTGGAGGTCGGTGAAATCCGTGGTTGGGCCTTCCGGGCCTTCCAGCGGCTTCACGTCGCCAACGAGTTGGATGAGGTAGCCGGACACGAAGCGGGCGGCAAAACCGAGGTGGCGGAGCACCTGTACCAGAAGCCAGGCGCTATCACGGCAGGAGCCCTTGGCCTCGGCGAGGGTCTCCTCCGGCGTCCAGACACCGGGTTCGAGCCGCACGATATAGGCCACGCGATGCTGCACAGAAGCGTTCAGCGCCACCAGCATGTCGATGGTCTTCTGCGACTCGCGGGAGGTGGCGGCGAGCAGAGCGTTCAGATGCGGACCGGGCGGCACCGTGGTCCGGAACGGCGCCAGTTCCTGGTCCAGCACCGGGTCGTAGGCGAATGGCCAGATTTCCGCCTCGGGTTCGAGGAAGAAGTCGAACGGGTTGATCACCGCCATGTCGGCGACGAGATCAACGGTCACATTGAAATGCGTGACGCGCTCGGGGAATACCACGCGGGCGAGAAAATTACCCTGTGGGTCCTGCTGCCAGTTCAGGAAATGCGGCTCGGGCGCGATTTTCAACGAGTAGGATAGGATGGGAGTCCTGGCATGTGGCGCCGGACGGAGCCGGATGGTCTGTGGACCCAAGACAACGGGGTGATTGTAGATGTAGGTCGTGCGGTGAGTCAGGGCGACATGTACGGACATATCATGCGGTTACCATGGCAAAGCGGTGGGGGTCGACTCGTTGCGTGATTCCCACACACGGACCGGGGTCTCGCCCCGCGATCATGTCGGCGGCGAATTGGCCGGCGGCGGGCGAGGTCTGGATACCGTAGCCGCCTTGCCCCACGAACCAGAAGAAGTCTTTCACCGCGCCGTCCCAGCCGAATGCGAGGCTGCCGTCCGGCGTGAAGGTACGAAGCCCGGCCCAACTGCGCTCGACGCGGGCGACGGGAATGTCGAGCGCGTGCTGCATGTTGTCGATGGCGAGCGCCACGTCGAGTTCGTCCGGCCGCACGTCGTGGGGGTGCATCGGGGCTTCGTCGGCGGGCGAGACCAGCAACCGGGTGCGGGCCTCCGGGCGGACATAGAAGCGCTCGTCCACGTCGATCAGCATGGGCCAGTCAGCGACCGCATGTGGCGCCGGATCTATGATGGCGGCGGTACGGCGCTTGGGCTGCAGGCCGAGCGGGCTAGCCCCAGCCTGGGCCGCGACCTCGTCGCCCCAGGCACCGGCGGCGTTGACGACGGTCTTCGCCTGGAACACCGTTCCGTCAGAAACAGCGATGTGCCAAACGCCACCCCGGCGCTCGATCGCGGCGGTCCGGCTCCGCAGAGCCAGGACGCCACCGCGCGTGCGGTGCTGGCGGAGGAAGCCTTGGTGCAGCGCGGCCACATCCATGTCGAACGCATCCTCCTCGACGGCGGCACCAACGAGGTAGCCGGGTCGCAACGCAGGCACCCATGCCTCGATCTCGGCGGGATCGGCTTCGCGCAGGCCGATGCCTTCGCTGAGCGCCGCGCGCAGAGAGGCTTCCTGTCCCTGCCCCGCCAGTTGCACAACCGGGCGGCGGGACATGAGCGGCGTCTCGGCAAAGCCGGGCGGTGGTTCTTCGAAAAAGCGGCGGGAGAGCCCGGTCAGGATGCGGACATCGGGCGGTCCATAGTTGTGCACCCACAAGGCGGCCGAGCGGCCGGTGGTGTGATAGCCGGGCGCGTCCTCCGCTTCGACCAACGCAACCCGGTGGTCCACCGAGAGATGCGCCGCAGCGGTGGCCCCCGCGATACCAGCGCCGATCACAACGATGTCGAACGTTCGATAATCCATAGCGGGAGTGTCGGCGTGGACAGGATGACAGGCAAGACGGCACCGACCGGATCTGCGCAGTTGCCTGACGTCTCAAACCTTCGAAGGCGGTCCAGCAGCGGATTTAGGCGCGTCGCGAGGCCCAGGCCAATGCGTCGATGGCCTAAGCGGGAGGGGTCGACCCAGTGGAGAGATGTGGAAGGTACGATAACGCCACATCAACACTTCGTCGGCGAGAATAACGGCGGCGCACGGCCCGCTCCTACGTCAGGCCGGTATAAGCGAACGAAAAATGAATGCTGCAGCGTTCAAGCCGTTGCCCCCGCGCCTGGATCGAAGCGGAGGCTTTCCCTACGGACGTTCGAGCTTGTTGGGGACACTTCCGCGTCGGTCGGCATCCAATCAGCCACTGCCTGCATCAGGTCGAGATCGACGATCTTTACCTTCCCGAGTCCGAGGTGCATCAAACCGTCGCGACGCATCTGCATGAGTGTTCGGTTCACATGAACCACGCTCAGCCCAACCGAATCGGCTAGTGTTTCTTGTGTGAGCGGCATGGCGAATTTGTCTTCGGAGGCCAGTCCGACCGCCTGCAGCCGCGAGTGGAATTCCAACATCAGATGCACCATTCGCTCGTAGGCGGTTTGGCGGCCGAGCCGGACGATCTGATTGTGCAGCCGATTCGTTTCTACTGCGGCCATTTCCCGCAGCAACCGCGCCAGCCCCGAGTGGCAGCGATCACCGCTCGTGGCTGCTGCCACCAGGGCGGTCGCGTCCGCCGTGACCACTTCGGTCAAGGCCATCGTGCTGGCATCGGCGCGGGAGCCAGGCTGCGCCCAATCGCTCACGGCGTCTCCGGGCAGGACGAAGTCGATGATCTGGCGCCTGCCATCGCCCAGTATACGTTGCCGGCAAGCCCAGCCCGTCACCATTATGCGGGGTCTGCTCGCTCTTCCACCCCTCCAGATCTCGGTACGTGTGCCATGTGCCCGCGTCTGGCGGCCAAGCTCGTCAAGCACGCAAACTTCGTCCTGGGACAGACGGAATTGCGCGGAAAGTCGCGAGAGCAGCGCCATGAAACCTACCGACCTGGACGCCCGCGTCACGCTTTGTCGATCCAGAACCGGACTAACAGCCATCTGCATGTTTCCTAACTGCACCAAACATTAAAGGTTGTTAGTTCGAAACTTAACCTTAACATTTGAGTGAAAAAAATGGTAAATATCACTACGCTTACGTGATAAACTTTTCGAGATAATATCGCAGAATAACGTTTTCTTTCGAGTTATCGAAAGATTTATCGAATATTTACCATATCGATCAATGATCAACGCCCCGCACCGTTCCGCCGCCGACGAACGGATTGGGGCGTGAGAAACTATTTGGGTAAGTGTTTAGCCGGGTTCCCGCTATGACCTTGGTCACACTGATTTTGCGCTGTTGGCACGGGGAAGCCGTGTTTCTACCTTACCGGCGCGACGTAGGACTATGCGGGCGGGCAGCGCGGTGCGTGAACCGGGATAGCCGGCTAACGGACCATCGAGCCAGCCCTGGGCGCTGTGATCGCCGTCTGACGGGACAACCGGCGCGTCATTACCGCCGCACTCACGACAGCTAATATGAACGCTCCCATCCAATGACGGGAGATCGAGACGCCGTCGTTCACGCCGAAGGTGCCGATCAGGGCGAGGAACAGAAGGCTGACCACGACCAGCGTGCGTATCGAACGAAGGCCACGCCGGTTGGCGATGGCGCAAAGTACGACGAAGACGCCAAACAAGCCGAGGGCCAGCGCCCGCATGAAATCGAACGCGCCGTAGATGAGCTGGTTGGCAAGCTCATCTAGCGTGTCACCGAAATGCACCAGGACATTCAATAGGTTGAACATGAAGCGATCGGGGCCGATCTGGTAGACAGCGACGGTGCCCACGATACCGAGCACCCAAACTATCGCCACCGAATTGCGTCGCATCGCGCGTCTCCCGCTTCAGACCAAGGCGCATGTGCGCCTGAGGATAGGCCCGCACAAGGCCTTTAGGGCGCAGCGGCCGATCAGTTGTAGACAGCGTTCGGCAGCCACAGCGCGATGCCGGGAACGAAGGAGAGGATCACCACTCCGAGCGCCATCAGCACCACGAACGGGATGGTGCCTCGGATGACGGTGCCGAGACCAATGTCGGGCGCGATGCGATTGATGACGAATATGTTGAGGCCGACTGGAGGATGGATAAGGCCCATCTCCATCACCACGGCCATCACCACGCCGAACCAGATGAGGTCGAACCCCGCTGCGCGCAGCGGCGGCAGGATTTTGGGGGCGGTCATCAGGATGATCGAGATAGGCGGCAGGAAAAAGCCGAGCACAACGACCATCAACAGGATGGCGGCGAGCAGGAGCCAGCGGGACAGGTGAAGCCCGACGATCCACTGGGCGGTGCCTTGGCTGATGTGCAGGTAACTCATGACGTAGCTGTAAAGCAGGCTCATGCCGATGATCATCAGCAACATCCCGCTCTCGCCCAACGTGCCCTCAAAGATGGGCTTCAGATCGGCCAGCTTCCAGGCACCATAGACGGCGGCGATCAGCACCAGGGCGAGGATGGCGCCAAGGCCGGCGGTCTCCGAGGGTGTCGCAATGCCGCCATACAGGGCGACCATGACGCCGGTGAGGAGAACGAGGAACGGCAGCACACGCGGGAGGGCCGCCATGCGGTCGCGGGCGGTGTGGCGGGTCAGCCGCAGGATTTCCGAGCGGGGACCGCCGGACGCGGCGATCGCGGCGGCGGCGGCGAATTCACGTTTCCACTGGAACACGGCATATGAGGCGAACAAGCCGACCAGGAGAAGTCCGGGTCCAAGCCCGGCGAGGAACAGGCGGCCCAGGGATTGCTCGGCAGCGACCGCGTAGAGGATAAGCACGATGGATGGCGGGAGCAGGATGCCGAGGGTACCCCCGGCGGCGACCAGCCCGGCGGCGAAACCCGGCGAATAGCCCCGTCGGCGCATCTCCGGGATGCCGGAGCTGCCGATGGCTGAGCAGGTCGCGGGGCTTGATCCGGCCATGGCGGCGAACAGGCCGCAGGCGATGACTACCGCCACGCCCAGTCCGCCAGGAACCCGGTTCAGCCAGGTGTGCAGCGCGTCGTACAGGTCCTTGCCGGCGCGCGATTTTCCAATGGCGGCACCCTTGAGGATGAACAGCGGGATCGTCAGGAGCGTGATGCTCGCCAGTTCCTCGTAGACGTTCTGGGCGATGGTATCGAGCGAGGCCGCAGGCATGAACAGCATCATAAAGATAGTCGCGACACCGCCCAGGGCGAAGGCGATCGGAATGCCCGAGAACAGCGCCGAGAAGGTCGCGACGCCATATAGAATACCGATCTCAAGAGTGCTCATGAACGATCGGTCAACGTTGCGTGCGGTGCGGGGCGGCTAGAAGCTGCAGTAGTTGCTGGACGGCGAGAAGGGCCATGCCGGCGGTCATGCAGCCATATGGAATCCAGAGCGGCGGTCCCCAGGCGGACGGCGTGGTCTGGCCCTCGTCCCAGGCCTCGCCGAGAAGCTGGAGCGATTTCCAGGCGAAGAACGCGCAGAATGCTAGCGCCAGAAAGTCGGCAAGGCGGCGACGGACACGGTCTATGCAAGGAGGAAGAATTTGGGCGAGCGCGTCGATGGCGACATGGCCGCGCCGCGCCTGTGTCCAGGAAGCGGACGCAAACGTGGCGCCGATCAGCAGAAACGTCGAGAGTTCATCCTGCCAATCACTTGATATTTCGAGAAAATACCGCCCGATCACCTCCCAGGTGAGAACCAGCCCGGCGGTCAGGATGGCTAGCGCCGAGGCCACGGCCATAAACGTGTTGACGCGGTCAAGCGCCCGCTGCGCCACGCCGAGCGCGCCGCGGCGTGGCACGTCAGGGTGGGCAAGGTCGAGCGCTGCGGCCGGGATGCTCAAGCGGTGACGCTCTCCGCTAATTTGAGCAGATTGGCGCAGGCGGCGTTGCGGCCCGCGAAATCCTTCCAGGCGGTGGCCTCGGCAATCTGCTTCCATTTCGCCAGGGCTTCGTTGTTGAAATCGCCCACCTTCACGCCCGCCTTGCCGAAGATGGCCACGAGCGCGTCGTCGTCAGCTTTCGCAGCTTCCAACGCGAATGCCTCTTGCGCCAAGCCAGCGGCGTCGATCGCCTTCTGCTGGTCAGGCGTCAGCGCATCGTAGATCGCCTTGGACATCAGCAAAGGCTCGAACATGAACCAGAAGCTGCCCTGGCGCCCGGACGTAACATTCTTGGCGATCTCCTGGAGGCGGAAGCTGATGAGGCTGGTGGAGGAGGTCACCGCGGCGTCCAGCGTTCCGGTCTGCATGGCGGCGTAAATCTCGTCGGACGGAACCGACGAGATGATCCCGCCGGCCGCCTTCAGCATCTGGTCCATCTCGCGCGAGCCGCCGCGCACCTTGAGCCCCTTCACATCGTCGGGCTTCACCACGGCCCCCGCCCGGCTGGCGCATCCGCCAGCCTGCCAGATCCAGGTGATGATCCTGACCCCGCGCTTGTCGAGCAGCGCCGTAAGCTCGCGGCCGATATCCGAGGTCTTCCAGGCCATGCCCTGCTGGTAGGTGGTCACCAGCATCGGCATCAGGCCGATATTGACCTCGGGAACCTCGCCGCCGGCATAGGCCAGCGGGTACAGCGTGAAATCCAGCGCACCGCGCCGCAGGGCGGAGAATTGCGCGACAGTCTTGAGCAGCGAGGAACCGGGATATATTTCAAAGCCCAGTTCGCCATGCGTTCGCGTCTGCACATCAGCGGCGAACCGGCGGACCAGGCGGTCCCGGAAGTCGCCCTGGTCGATGGTGCCACCGGGGAATTGGTGGCTGATCTTCAACATGCGGGTATCGGCACGGGCGACGCGGGCACGCAGAATTGCGGGAGCCGCCAGCGCCGCGCCGAGACCGATGCCCAAGCCCCTGCGACGAGTGATGATCATGACGTCTCCCTGACAACCGCTGAAGCGGCGTTACCCTGGTGTAGACACGGGGACACGCGCGGACAAGCGAGACTCATAAATCTTGTTACAAGATCGCGCGTTTGATATCGGTAGGCGAAATAAAACCGCGCCGACCATACCGCTTCCAGACACTCCGCTGCCCCCGGGTGAGTTGAACAATAAGCCGTCTAGTTGCACGTAGTCCAATGGCCACCCGACCGCACGCTTGACAGCAACATCGCGCCCGATATCGCGGCACCAAAGCGGAAGCCCTGGCCGACCTCGCAACCGCCTTCACGTAGCCTCTGGGCCACGGGATCGGTTTCGATGCCTTCCGCGACCACGTCCAGCCGCAATTCTCGCGCGAGACGAAGTGTGGCTCGCACGATCTTCCATGCCTCGAGATCGGCGTCGCACGCCATTATAAAGGCTCGGTCAATCTTCAGTTCGCTGAACGGCATTCGCAGTAACGCCAGCAACGAGGCATGACCGGTGCCGAAATCGTCGATGGAGCACCCGACGCCCAGGGCGCGCAGCCGACGCAGGGTGTCTTTCACCACCTGATCGTCCGTCAGCACGGCGGTTTCGGTGATTTCGGCCACCAGCGCGTCCGGGCTGACGCCTGTTTCCTCCAGCAAACGCCCGACCTCGTCGGCGAAATGCGGATCGTGCAACAGGGTGGGCGAAACGTTCACGGCCACGGTGGCGGCGGGATGGACCAATCGGAGGCTGGCCACCATCTGCAACGAGCGTCGCAACACGAACAGGGTGAGTTGCCGGATGCAGCCGCTTTTCTCGGCTGCGGGAATGAACACGTCAGGGTTGACCATTCCAAGATCCCGGTCCGTCCATCGCGCCAGCGCCTCCACCCCTATCAGATCGCCACTCACCAGCGAGACTTTCGGCTGGAACACAACGCGCAACTCCTCGCGGTTCAAGGCGCCCTTGAGCCCCGTAGTGATGCCGTGCATGACATGGCTCGGACCTGGCTGAATCGGACTATGGTCGATGACATGGCCGGTGCCTTCAAAGCGAGCGCAACCGTAACCACCAGACGATGAACAGCCGGTAAACGCCCGGCAACCGCGCGGGCGGCGGCGGGTTCAAGGCATCAAGGAGCAACTTACCGACATCTTGCATGGCCGCCCGCGTCGGCGGCCTTTGGGCTAGCTGCGACACTCCTGGAGGGTTATCAGCCAAACCATGATCGTCACCACGAAAGTCGTATCGGCGCCGCTCGATGGCGCCACCACGAACGCCCTTCCCACCTTCAGCCACCAGCAGATCGTGCGTGTGGTGACTGGAATCGTCCTCTGCATCCTGCTCGCCGCGATCGACCAGACCGTCGTGGTTCCCGCCGTGCCCGCCATCGCCGCCGATCTCAACGGTTTCGACCATCTTTCCTGGATCATCTCGGCCTATCTGCTCACCTCCACGGTAGCGACCCCGATCTACGGGAAACTCTCTGACATCTACGGCCGACGGTTGCTGCTGCTCAGCGCGATCGTGGTGTTCCTGATCGCCTCCGCCCTGTGCGCACTGTCCCAGACCCTGTTGCAGTTGATCCTGTTCCGGGCGCTCCAGGGCCTGGGCGGCGGCGGATTGATGGCAATCAGCCAGGCCGCCATTGCCGATGTGGTGGCGCCCCGGGAACGCGGCCGCTATCAGGGCTACCTGGCTGGCACATGGGGAGTCGCCAGCGTCGCCGGCCCGATCCTGGGAGGCTACCTCACCGACCATGTCTCCTGGCACTGGATATTCTGGATCAACCTGCCGATCGGCGCGGTTGCCTTCGTCCTGAGCAACCGCGCGCTCAAGCTGCTCCAGCCACGACGACGCGCCGCGAACATCGATTATCTCGGCGCGGCATTGTTGAGCGGCATTATCACTCTGTGCCTTCTGGCCATGAGCTGGGGCGGCAACGCCTATGCTTGGACGTCGCCGGTCATTTTTGGCCTCCTCGCCGTCGCCTGCGGGTTGGTCGGTTTGCTGGTCGTGCAGGAACGGCGCGCGCTGGATCCTATGCTGCCCCCACGCCTGTTCGCGCATTCGGTGTTTTCGCGGGGCGTGATCGCCGCGTCGCTCGCCGCCGGCGGGCTGTTCGGAGGCACGTTCCTGCTCCCGCTTTACTTCCAGCTCGTGCAAGGCGCAGACGCCGCCTCCTCGGGCACGATGATCGTCCCGTTTCTGGCCATCAACACGCTGGGTGCCTATTGTTCAGGCCAGCTCGCTCGCCGACTTGGACGCGCCAAGATCATCCTGGTCGGCGGCTTCAGCGCGGCAACGTGCGGCTTCGTCCTGCTGGCTACGATGGGCGAGGCGACATCGACCCTGTTCACGATCCTCGTCATGATAATCGTAGGCTTCGGGATCGGCGTCTGCATGCCCGCCTGCCTTGTCGTGGTGCAGAACGCGGCTGAACGCCGGGACGTGGGCTCGGCCACGGGAGCGTTGTTGTTCTTACGCTCAATGGGCGCCGCGTTCGGCAGTACGCTGGGCGGCGCGCTGCTCACCAGCCGCTTCACCGAAGTGCTTCGCCAGTATGGAGTGCATCGCCAGATCGATCTTGGAGAGCTGCGCGGAGCTGGTGGTTCGGCCCCCACCCTCGACGCCGCAACCCGCGTGCTGGCGCACCACGCCGTAGCCAGCGGCTTCCACCTTGCGTTCGGCGTGATCGGCGGCTTTACCGCCCTGGCGCTGGTGATCTGCCTCGGGATGCGCGACCTGCCGCTGCAGTCGAGCGGCGGGTCAGAGCCGGCGGCAGTCGGTCACTGAGTTCAGCCGGGATTGATCGGCGCGCAGTTTTGCCGGCCGGCCATGACACAGTCCTGTGTCCGACTGACGCCAGACAGCACCCGTGTCAGATATAACACGCCGAGCATGATCGCCACGATAACCAGCATGGCCACCAAGGAGCCACGCCGCGAGGACGGTTCCTGTTCCTCGGGTTCGGGTTCCAGACTCATTTCGTGACTGCGAGTTTGATTGACACGTAGCACTGCACCCCGCCACTTAATCCCATGCGAACATATACGGCAACCGCCGCGGCGTTACTCGGCTTGTGGTTATCGTTGTCGCCGGCTCGGGCGGCGAAGGACCACTATTTCCCCGCGAGTGACGGCGTGCGCCTGCACTACGCCGAGGCCGGCCACGGTCAGACCGTGGTGTTTGTGCCAGGCTGGACCATGCCGGCCTGGATCTTCGACGCGCAGATCGCCGACCTGTCGCATTTCTATCATGTCGTGGCGTTCGACCCACGCTCCCAGGGCAGCAGCGAGGTTGCTGCCAGCGGGCATGAGCCGGGGCAGCGCGGCCAGGACATTGCGGATTTGCTGGCCCAACTCGGCCCAGCCCCGGTGGTGCTGATTGGCTGGTCGCTCGGGGTCCTGGATTCATTGGCCTATCTCCATACCCACGGGGATGGGAAGATCGCGGGCATGGTCCTGATCGACAACTCCGTAGGCGAGAACCCTCCCCCCTCTGGCGATGGTGCGCCGCCCGTTGCAGAGCGCCGGCGCGGACGCCGCGTGATCGTGTCGCGCGAGGCGGCGATGCGAAACTTCGTGCGCGGCATGTTCGTCCGTCCCATGTCCGCCAGCTATATCGAGCGCCTGACGCAAGCGGCGCTGCATACCCCGCCCGCCGCCGCCGCCGCCCTGCTGGCCTATCCCTTGCCACGCAGCTACTGGCGCGAGGCCGTCTATTCGACTCGCAAGCCGGTGCTCTACATCGTGCGCCGTGGCTTGGCCGGACAGGCGGGAAGCCTCGCTGCGAACGACCCGACAGCTGAGTCCGTCATACTGAACGGCGTCGGGCACGCCATGTTCGTGGAAGACCCGGCGCGGTTCGACAGCCTGCTGTATACGTTCCTACAAGGCCGTGTTTGGCCGGGCTGACCATGGCGCCGTTGTTCCTGATATCGCTGGCCACGGTCGGCTTCGAAATCGCGCTAACACGCTATTTCGCCGTCGCGAAATGGTCCGAGTATGGCTACTGGGTCATCTCCATCGTGCTCGCAGGCTTCGCGCTGAGCGGCGTGGCCATGGCTCTGGCGCGGGACGCCGTCGTGCGCCACGGCAAGGCGCTGGCGGCGATGCTGCCGGTGGCGCTGATCGTGACGGCGGCACTCGGCTACCATTTCGTCTGCATCAATCCGTTCAACCCCTTGCAACTACAGAATCAGGCGACGGTTTCGAGCGAGCTTTGGAACATCGCTGGCTATTACGCGGCGCTGCTGCCGTTCTTCTTCCTGGCCGGAACCTACATCAGCCTGTGCTTCGTGATGAACGATGACCAGATCGGTCGCGTCTACGGCTTCGACCTCACCGGGGCCGGCACCGGGGCGCTAGCAGTGCTGCTGTTGATGTATGTGGTGCATCCCTTCGCGCTGCTTCCCTGGTTGCTGATCCCGCTTGGCGCCGCCTGCTTGTTCGCGCAATGGCGACGGGGGCCGGTCGTGCTGGCAGCGGTGCTGGCTTTGGCGGGCGCGGAGGCGCTGCTGCTATTTGACAACGAAGCCTTATTCAACGACTTCAAGGCGATATACGCCCCACTTCATGTGCCGAACGCGCGTGTCCTGGCCGAAATCCCGTCGCCGCGCGGCCTGTATACGCTCCTCGACGACTTTACCGAGCGCGTCGACACCGACGTTTCGAATGACGCCGGCATGTTGGGGCTCCCCGGCCCGCCCGAGACGTTCGGCCTGTACCGCGACGGCAACCGCATCGCCGCCCTGCCCAAGCCGGGCGTGCCGGACGCACGCTACGCGGGGGCCACGTTGGCGGCGCTTCCATACACGCTTCGGCCGCACGCCCGAATTCTGCTCGCCGGCACGTCTGGCGGCTTCCGCATCGCCGAGGCCCGCGCCCTCGGCGCCCGCGAGATCGAGGCCCTGGAGCCGGACCCCGTGCTGCTCGCGGCGGTGCGCGACGGGCTCGGAGCAGCACCCGCGCAATCCCTCGATGGCGTGCGACTGCTGGGCGACAGCCCGATAGCCGCCGCGCGACGTGGTGGCGGATACGATGTGATCGACTACGCCGGAGATTTCCTCGACAGCGCGGAAGCCAACGCCAGCGCGTTCTCCGCCGAAGCGATTGCGGCCGATCTGCGCGCGCTGGCGCCCGGCGGCATCCTCTCCCTGCCCGTCTCCATCCGCGAGTTCCCCGCCTATGCCGGGCGGATGCTGGCGACCGTCAAGGCGGGGCTGGACATCGCCGGCATCGGTGAGGCGCCCACGCATGTGCTGGTGTACCGCTCCGCTTGGAACGTCCGCATCCTCGTTTCGAACGCCACGTTCGGGCCGGACCGGATCGCGGCGGCCAAGGCGTTCTGTGGTGCCCGCTCATTCGACCTGTCCTACTACCCCGGCATCGACGTAGAGGCGGCGCGTGCCGACATCTACAACGACCTCCCGGCGGTCTCGTTCGAGGAAGGCCAGGTCACTTCGGGGGCTGGCGCGCACGACGCCATCGCCGACGAGGCCGGGCTGGTGCTTTCCGGCCAACCCACGCCGTCCGCCACCGCGTTCGACCTGCGCCCGATCACGCTGGACCGGCCGAGCTTCTACGCCGTGCTGCGGCTCTCTCAACTCGGCACTATCCTGAAACGGCTGGAAATCCTGCCCCAGGCCGAGGTCGGCGCACTGGTGAACCTCGCCGTGCTGGCACAGGCCGCCGTGATCGCGCTGGTAGTCTTGATCGTGCCGTTGCTGGGCGGCGTGCGGGCCAGGGCCGGATCGTTCGGGACTGGCCGTGCGATCCTGTATTTCGCGGCACTCGGCCTCGGCTTCCTGTTTATCGAGCTTTTCCTGATCGACCGCGCCAGCTTCTATCTGAACGATCGCACCAGCGGCTTCTCCCTGGTGCTGACTGGAATGCTGATCTTCTCCGGCCTCGGCAGCATGACGACCAAGCGGTTCGCCGCCAACCCGGCGCGCGGGGCCAAGCTCGCTATCGCCGTGGCGTTGGTGTGGTGCATAGCGGCCCGTCTGGGTCTGGAGCCCGCCATGCTGGCGACGCTGGACTTACCGTGGCTGGCACGGGCCGCCCTGGTGATCGTGGCCATCGCGCCGGTCTCGTTCGCGCTCGGCCTGCCGTTTCCGCTCGGTTTACAGCGCACCGGGTCCGGCGCATTCCTTCCCTGGGCCTGGGGCATCAACGGCGCGTTCTCCGTTGTATCCACGCCACTCGCTAATCTTATCGCGTTGCAGGAAGGGTACAGTGGGGTTCTAAGCGGGGCCATCGTGTTGTATTTGGCGGCGCACATCGCTTACCCCAGCTTACGAAGGAGCAATCAGTGGCAGGATCTACCGGCCTCCTAGGTCGTCGAGGCTTCCTCGCATCCGCTTCCCTGGCACTACCCGCAATCGGCTTCGTGTCCCCCGCGAACGCTGCCAGTGCGCCATGGACCCGGCAAGCGTTCGAGGAGGCGATGGCCAAGTCCGGCCGTCCTGTCAGCCTGACGGACGCGCAGTTCCAGGCGATCCAGGCGCGCAAGCCGGCCGCCATGCAGCGGATCGAGACCTATCTGAAGGAGCATCTCGGTAGCGCCGACCCCGCCGTGATGGCGGCGTTCCAGGCTGTGCCACGTGAATACTATCATTACGTATATTCCGACCATCACGCGGCGCCGGGCGAGGCCTATGAGGAGAACCCCAAGCCGTGGGCTCTTGGCTACGGTTCGGCGCTTTCAGATTATCTCGGCCAGGCCTACATGACGCAGGTCGCCAAGCCGAAGGCGGGCGATGTCACGCTGGAAATCGGGACCGGAAGCGGCTTCCAGAGTTCGATCCTGTCCAGGATCGTGAAACACGCATATTCCATCGAGATTATTGAGCCGCTGGGCCGCGCCGTGGCGAAGATCTTCACGCCACTCGGCTACGACAATATCAACAGTCGTGTCGGCGATGGGTACTACGGCTGGCCCGAGGTGCAGGGCGGCTTCGATGTCATCATCGTAACCTGTGCCGCGCAATACGCCCCGCCCGAGTTGTTCAAGCAGTTGAAGCCGGGCGGACGAATGTTGATTCCTATCGGTCAGCCCTTCAAGCGTGGACAGTTTCTCTACGTCTACAACAAGGACGCCGAAGGCAAAATTCACTCACGCAAGGACGTGGGCGTGTTCTTCATCCCCATGACCGGAGCGATGATGAAAACCCCTGCCCCAAACCCGTCCGTGCAAGCATCGACGCCGGCGTCCCCACCGCCACCTCAAGCATCACAGCCAAGCCCGCCGCCGGCACCGCCGCCCGAGCCGAGCCCGCCGCCAACGCCCAAGACTTAGCGGTTCAGGCGGCTTTCGCGATGGCGAGAGCCGCCAGTCGTGCGGCGATTCGGGTTCCCACACCAGGATCGACTTCCCGAAGCGGCGGACGAACGGCACGCCATGCGGCCTCACCGGTCTGGGCCGCGAGCACCGATTTCAGCGTGGCCTGGAACGGCGCGGTCATCAGCCCGATCGCGGCACGCATAGCGGCCTCGCCCGCCGGTGTCTCAAACATGGCGCGGACGAGGCGCGGCACGATATTGACCATGGCGCAGATCGAGCCAGCGCCGCCCTCGGCCAGCGCACGCGCGATATCTCCTTCGGCACCGACCAGAATATCGGCATCGGGCGCAATACCCAGGAACTCGCGGAATTGGGCGAGATCGCCGGTGCTATCCTTTACGCCGGCCACCAACGCGCCGTAGCGCGAGCGCAACCGCCCGAACACGGCCGGGGTCACCGCCACGCCAGAAATCTGTGGGATATGGTACAGCGTGGCGCGAAGCCGGTCCGAGCCCACGCCGTCGATGACGGCGGCGAAAGCATCCTCGATCCCGCGCTCATCGGCGTCGCGGAAAAAGTAAGGCGGCAGGATCAGCGCGTGGGTCAGGCCAAGCGACAGGGCATCGCGTGTCAGCGCCACGGTATCGGGGATCGCCGGGCAGCCGGTGCCCAGCCCGATGCGGGTGGCCGGCACTCCCGCCCGCAGCAGCGCCTCTACGGCGGCGAGACGTTCGACAGCGGCGAAGGATGGCCCCTCACCAGTGGTTCCGAATGGAACCAGACCGTCGCAACCCTGGCTCAGCAGCCATAAGCCATGCTTGGCGAGAAGGTCGTGATCGACACGGCCCTCCACATCCAAGGGTGTCGCCATCGCCGCCCAGAGGCCCCGCATCAGCTTGATGTTTCAGGCGTGAACTGCATCGAGACGCCGTTCATGCAGTAGCGCAAGCCGGTGGGACGCGGGCCATCCTCGAACACATGGCCAAGATGGCCCTTACAGCTGCTGCAATGCACTTCGGTCCGCACGGAAAAGAAGCTCCGGTCGGTACTGGTTTCGATGGCTCCGGGGATCGGGTCCCAGAAGCTCGGCCATCCCGTGCCGCTCTCAAACTTCGTGTCGGACGCAAACAGCTCCTGCCCGCACCCGGCGCAAACATACTTGCCGTCGCGCTTCTCGACGTTGAGCACGCTTGTGCCAGCGCGCTCGGTGCCGTGCTTGCGAAGGACACGGAACTGTTCAGGCGAAAGCTCGCGCTGCCATTCCGCATCGGTCTTGGTCTTGACGATAGTATCCATGGTGGCCTCCTCAGCTCAGACTTAAAATGTGGCGTGCGCGCGGCGGCGTTCAATCGTCCGCCATGCGCTAGCCCCCGTGAGCAATCCTGAACCGCCGAGAACCTTACGCCGCACTGGCGAAACCCCGAAAGGCCGTAAACTCCCGCGCCCTTACCCGCTCGGTGCGTAGCGCATTGGCGGGAGCGGCCGTGTCCTCGTGGCCGATAGCCACGCCGCACACGATTTCATCGTCCGGCGACAGGTCCAGCAACGCACGGCTCGCGTTCGGATACTCAGCGAACACCGCCATGGCGCACGTTTCCAGCCCACGTGCGCGCGCCGCGATCGACAGGTTTTGCAGGAACATGCCGTAGTCGATCCAACTGCCGATTTCGAGCGTGCGGGGAATCGTGCAGATCAGGCCGACCGGCGCACCGAAATAGCGGAGGTTGCGGATCAAATGCGCCGCCATCTTGTCCTTCTCGCCACGGGCGATCCCCAGCAGGCCATACAAATCCCAGCCGATCTTACGGCGGCGGGAAAGATAGGGTTCGACAAGCGGGCTGGGATAATAGGGGCGCTCGACGCCTTCAGCCGCGTCGGAGGTGAACGCTGCGACGAGGCCGTCGGTGTACCGGGTGAGTTCGTCGCCGGCCAGGGCGATGACGCGCCACGGCTGCATGTTGGTGCCACTCGGCGCACGCGCGGCGACATCGAGCAGATGCTCGACGGTCTCGCGCGGGATCGGCGTGGGCAGGTAGCCGCGCACCGAACGGCGGCCGAGCATGGCCTCCTCCACGGAGTTCTCCGCGATCATGCGACCAGCGGCGCGTGAACAACGCCTTGCAGCACCCGCTCCACGTCCGCGATCTGCGCCGCGTCCATGCGCAGGCCGAGCTTGCTGCGGCGCCAGACGATGTCCTCGGCGTGGCGTGCCCATTCCGCCCGCGCGAGATAGCGCACCTCGGCCTCTGTGAGATCGGCGCCGAGCACGCGGCCCAAATCCGCGGAGTCGCGGGCGTCGCCCAGAAGGTCGCGGGCCTTGGTGCCGTAGGCGCGGATCAGGCGCGAAGCCAGAGATGCGGCCAGGAACGGGAAGTCACGCCGTAAGCCCGCGACCTCGGCCTCGAAGCCATTGATCGGGAAATCTCCACCGGGCAGCTTGACCTTCCCGGTCCATCCGGCTGGCTGGGCGGTGGCAGCCGGCAGATGCGGCGCCAGCTTCTCCAATGCGGCTTCGGCAAGGCGGCGGAACGTGGTGATCTTGCCGCCGAACACGCTGAGCAGCGCGGCTTGGCCCTCGGGCGCATCCAGGGTGAGCACATAGTCCCGTGTCGCCGCCTGCGCCTTGCTGGCGCCGTCATCGAACAGGGGCCGGACGCCGGAATACGTCCATACCACCATATCGGGTGTAACCGGCTTGACGAAATACTCGCTGGCACCAGCACAGAGATAGGCGATCTCCGCCTCGGAGATGCAAACGGCCTTGGGATCGCCGGTATAATCAAGGTCGGTCGTGCCGATCAGGGTGAAGTCGCGCTCGTATGGGATGGCGAAGAAGATGCGGTTGTCGGCGTTCTGGAAGATGTAGCAGCGATCGTGATCATACAGCCGGCGAACGACGATGTGGCTGCCCTGGACCAACCGGACGGTCGCGCGGGTGTTGGAGCGGAGCACGCCGCCCAGGACATCGCTGACCCATGGACCGGCGGCATTCACCAGTGCGCGCGCGCGAATTGTGCGATTCTCGCCGGTTTCGGTGTCCTGAACGGTCACCCGCCATATTCCGCCCTTGCGATCCCCGGACACGCATCTGGTGCGCGAACAGATTTCCGCGCCCTTGTCGGCTGCGTCGCGCGCGTTGAACACCACGAGGCGCGAATCCTCGACCCAACAATCCGAGTATTCGAAAGCACGGTGGTAGATCGGCTTGAGCGGCTTTCCGACCACGTCGGTATCGAGCCGCACGGAGCGGGTCGGCGGCAGGCGCTTGCGGCCACCGATATGGTCATACAGGAACAGGCCGAGGCGGAGCAGCCAGGCCGGGCGCAAACCCTTGTGGTGCGGCAGCACGAAGCGAAGCGGCCAAATGATATGTGGCGCGATGTTCCATAGGACCTCACGCTCCATCAGAGACTCACGGACCAGCCGGAACTCGTAATATTCGAGATAGCGCAATCCGCCATGGACCAGCTTGGTCGATGACGCCGACGTGGCGCTGCCGAGGTCGTTCTGTTCGCACAGGAAAACCGACCATCCACGCCCGACCGCGTCGCGGGCGATCCCGGCGCCGTTGATGCCGCCGCCGATGATGGCGATATCGACCAAATCAGGCGCCGTGGAAGTAAAGTCGTCGAACATGGTTTTTCCCGGTAGGACGCGAGACGGTGTAGCCTAATCAAGAGTTGCCCTGATCTAGAGTTGCATGAACGGAGAGACAAGCGATGGCGCAACCAGGAAACCTTGCGGTCATCGGTGGAGGCCCGGCCGGGCTGATGGCGGCGGAAACGATTGCCAGTGCGGGCAGGACAGTGACCGTGTTCGACCGGATGCCGAGTCCAGGTCGCAAGTTCTTGCTGGCAGGGCGCGGCGGGCTGAACCTCACCCACAGCGAGCCCCTACCCCGCTTCCTCGATCGCTACCGCCCGGAGCAACCGTTGCTTCAGCACGCCATCGAGGCATTCCCACCGGAAGCCCTGGTGGCGTGGTGCGAGGGACTTGGGCAGGAGACGTTCAAGGGTTCCAGCGGCCACATATTCCCGCGCGCGCTCAAAACCTCGCCGCTGCTGCGGGCGTGGCGTGGACGGCTGTCGGCGCTGGGGGTGGAGTTGCGAACCGGGCATCGCTGGATCGGGCGGGAGACGGACGGCACGTTGCGGTTCACGACACCCACGGGCGAGGCCGTGTTCGAGCCGGCCGCCACTGTGCTTGCCCTGGGCGGTGCATCCTGGCCGAGGCTCGGGTCGGACGGAAGCTGGACGGCGCTGCTGCCGGACGTGGCGATCGCGCGGTTGCGGCCGGCGAATTGCGGCTTCTCCATCGCGTGGTCGGGCTCGTTCGCCGCCCGGTTCGCGGGCCAGCCACTGAAGCGTATCGCGCTGAGCTTCAATGGTCAGACCATCCGGGGAGAGGCGATGATAACCGCCACCGGCATCGAGGGAGGGGCGATCTACGCTCTCTCTGGCGCGATCCGGGACGCCATCGACGCGCGTGGGCCGGCCATTGTCCATATCGACCTGCGGCCCGACCTCGACGAGGCGGCGCTGGCGACCAGACTGGCACGTCCGCGCGGCAGCCTCTCTCTCTCTAACTTTCTCCGCAAGACGGTGGGACTGGCCCCGGTCGCGATCGGGCTTGTGCAGGAGGCCCTGCATGACGGGTCCGCCTCCCAGCTATTGGCGCCGCTAATCAAGGCGCTGCCCCTGCGGCTGCTGGGCACCACCGGGCTCGACCGCGCCATCTCATCGGCGGGCGGTATCCTTATGGACCGCCTGGACGAGCGCTTCATGGTGCGAAATCACCCCGGGCTGTTCGCGGCCGGTGAAATGCTGAATTGGGAGGCCCCGACCGGGGGCTACCTGCTCCAGGCCAGCTTCAGCACTGGCCATGCCGCCGGGCTGGGCGTGCTGGCCTGGCTGGCAGATCAAGGCGCGTGACAGGGCCTCAGGTCGCGAACGCCGCTTAACACGAGGCATCGTCCACGCGATCGGAGATCATGGAGGCAGCGATCCCGCTGCTGATCGCGGGGAAGCGGGCACTGGTGTGGTGAGTCAGACGGCGGTGGCGCCACCATCCACCGCCAGAACCTGACCGGTGATGTGGCCGCCCGCCGCGGACGCGAACAGCAGGGCGGCACCTTTGAGGTCGTTGGCGTTGCCCAGCTTGCCCAACGGCGTGCGGGCCGCGAGGGAGTCGCCGTGCTCGGCCAACGTGGCCTGCGTCATGCGCGAGGGAAACCAACCGGGCGCCAAGGCATTCACCGTGATTCCGTACTGGCCCCACTCCGCCGCCAGAGCCTGTGTGAGCGTGATGACGGCGCCCTTGCTGGTGTTGTAGGCGACAGTGCCCAGGCTCGTGGGCAGATGTCCCTTCAGACCCGCCACCGATGCCACATTGACGATGCGACCTTGGCGCTGGGGAATCATCCAGGCACGTCCGACGGCCTGCGTGAGATAGAACAGCCCATCGACATTCAGGCCCATGACGCGGCGCCATTGCTCCGGGGTATGGTCCTCCGCCGCTGCGCCCCAGGTGACACCTGCGTTGTTGACCAGGATATCGATGCGGCCCCGAGCAGCCATGGTCGCCACAACCAAAGCGTCGGCGGAGGCCGCGTCACGTAGGTCGGCGGGAATGCCGAGCGCCGAAATACCCAGTCCCGCAAGATGGGCGACCGCCGTGTCCAACTCGGCAACCTTGCGGGCGGCGAGCACGACGGACGCCCCAAATTCACCGAGCGCCTCGGCAATCTGCAAGCCCAGGCCGCGCGAGCCGCCGCTTATCAGTACCACCTTCCCGTCGAGGTCGAAAAGATCGTGCAGCGCGCCCATTTTAGCCCCCGTTTCCAACAAGACAGCCATGTGACAGCGGCAATACCCTTTAACCCCTTCGCAGGAAACATCTGGTATGTGTGAAACGTTAAGCCGCGATTCCAAAAATAAGAGGTTACATGCTTTATCAGGCATACGAGCTGCAACGTGCGTCACTGGCACCGATGCGGATGTTCGCCAGTCAGGCGCTCTCGCTGCTGGATATGCCTTGCAACCCGTTTCGTCCGACGACGGTCGGACGGTTGGCCGTCGCGGCACTCGATAGCTTTGAGCATTCCACGAGGCCGTTTGGAAAACCTGAATTCGGGCTGAAAACAACCATCGTCGATGGTTCCGAGGTCGATGTGACCGAGGAGATCGTGGCGACCCGGCCATGGGCCGACCTGCGCCGTTTTCGCGTGCATGCGGCCCGGCCCGACGCACCGCGCGTGCTGTTTGCCACGCTGTACCCGGCGTCAGGCGTCAGAGGCGCGTCGATCGCGCGGCCGATCTCGCCTGGCGCGCCTGCTCCGGCGCCAGGCGGACCGCCATTCAAGCCCGCCCCTGCGCTCTTCAAATCCACCGACGCCGGCGCCACGTGGACCAAACTGGCGGCGACGGGACTCGCCTCGCCGCCGGTCGGCCGTCAGGCGCTCGGTGTGGTCGCCAGGAGCGGCGGCCGCATCGTGCTCGCGGGCCTGGACGATGGGCTGTATCGCTCGGAAGACGGCGGCGACAGCTGGACACGCGCCAATCGCGATCCGCGGATCATGCCGGTCGGCGTCATCACGGATCC
>JANXXW010000358.1 GCA_025350425.1 Rhodospirillales bacterium | reverse complement strand
GGGCCAGGCGTTGCTGGAACTGCGCCAGGGCAACGAAGCGGAAGCGCGCGACGGGCTCAAGCGGCTGGCACAGGACGTGACCGCGCCCGATGGCGTGCGCGGACGCGCCAACGGACTTCTCTCGCGCCTGGGTGGTTAACGGTATGACAATGAACTTAAGCCGCCGCGCGGCGATGCTGGCGCCGCTGGCGCTGGCCGGTTGCGAGACGCTCGACAATTTTTTCACCACCCACAAGGACCCGGTTCCCGGCGACCGCATCGCGATCATGGCCGCCGAGACCGGCCTCGCGCTCGATCCGGCAATGAAGGGCCACGTGGTGTTGCCACGGCCCGAGAATCGCCCCGACGCGCCGCAGCCCGGCGACATCCCCTCCCACGTGCTCGGCCACCCCGCTTTGGGCGACAGCGTGACCCAGGCCTGGAGTTCCGGGATCGGCGCGGATGGTGGCTACCGCCGCAAGATCCTGGCCCTGCCGGTGGTGGCCGATGGCCGCATCGTCACCATGGACAGCAACGGCGGGGTCAGTGCATTCGACACCCGCGCCGGGGCGCGGATCTGGCGCGTGGACACCCAGGCGGAAGACAACCGCAGCAGCAACATCGGCGGCGGCGTCGCCATCGACAACGGCGTGGTGTTCGCCTCCACCGGCCGGGGCGAGGTGCTGGCGCTCGATGCCGCCACCGGCCACGAGAAGTGGCGCAAGCCGCTGGGCACTGCCGCCCGCGCCGCCCCCACCATCGCCGAGGGCCGCGTCTATGTGCCGACACTGGACGACCAGGTCGTCACCATGGCCACCGATGACGGCCGCAAGCTGTGGTCCTACCAGGCGAATAATCCGAGCACCGCGTTGCTCGGCCTGCCAGCACCCGCCTACGCTGACGGCACCTTGGTCGCGGGCTTTGGCTCCGGCGACCTGATCGCCCTGCGCGCAGATTCCGGCGCCGTCGTCTGGGCCGACAGCCTCGCCTCCAGCCGCGGCCGCAATTCGCTGCTCGATCTCGCCACCATCCACGGGATGCCCGTCATCGCCGGCAGTGTGGTGATCGCCATCAGTCTTGGCGGATTGATGCTGGCGATCGACCTCCGCTCGGGCCGCCGCCTGTGGGAACGCGACGTCGGCTCCTCTGAGACGCCGTGCGTGGCTGGCGACTGGGTGTTCATCGTTACCACCAATCAAGTGATCGCGGCGCTCGACGTGGCCGAGGGCCGGGTCGCCTGGACCACGCAACTGCCCCTGTGGGAGCGGCCAGAAAAGCAGCGCGACCCCATCACCTGGATCGGTCCCGTGCTGGCCGGAGACCGCCTGCTGGTCTGCGCCAGCACCGGGCTGGCGATGGCCATCAGCCCCTATACCGGCGCAATCATCGGCGAGCAGAAGTTGTCCGGCCGCGCGGCGGTGGCTCCCGTGATCGCCGGCGGCACGGCCTACGTCGTGACCGAAGACGCCAACCTGATCGCGCTCCGCTAGATGCTCCCCACCGTCGTCATCGCCGGGCGCCCCAACGTCGGTAAATCGACGCTGTTCAACAAGCTCGCCGGCCGTCGCTTCGCCCTGGTGTCCGACACGCCGGGCGTGACGCGCGACCGCAAGGAGGCCGAGGCCATGTTGCGCGGCCGCCTAGTGCGGCTGATCGACACCGCAGGTCTCGAGGAGAGCGACCCCGACAGCCTGTATGGCCGGATGCGCGCATCCAGCGAGGCCGCCGTGACGCAGGCCGACCTCGTGCTGTTCGTGATCGATGCCCGCGCCGGCGTCACGCCGTCCGACGCCCATTTCGCCGCCTGGCTCCGCAAGCAGGACCGACCGGTGCTGGTGATCGCTAACAAGGCCGAGGGCCGCACCGGCGCCGCCGCCGCGCTGGAGGCCTACTCGCTCGGCCTGGGTGCCCCGCTGGCGATCTCGGCTGAGCACGGCGAGGGCATCGCCGACCTGATGGGCGAGATCGCCGATCGCCTGCCGCCGGAAGGCCGCGCCGAGGAGGAGGAACATGGCCGCCCGCTCAAGCTCGCCATCGTCGGCCGCCCCAACGCCGGCAAATCCACCCTGCTCAATCGCCTGTTGGGCGAGGAGCGGATGATCACCGGCCCCGAACCCGGCCTGACCCGCGACGCGGTCGCCAGCCGCTTCACGGACGAGCACGGCGAGATCGAGATCGTCGACACGGCCGGAATGCGCAAACGCGCCCGCGTGGAACAAGACCTGGAACGCATGTCGGTCAGCGCCAGCATCGAGGCGCTGAAGATGGCCGAGGTGGTGGTGCTGTGCGTCGACGCCCTGCGCGGCCTGGAAGAACAGGACCTCCAGATCGCCCGCCTGGTCGAGAAAGAAGGCCGCGGCTGCGTCATCGCGCTCAACAAATGGGACGCCGTGGAGGACCGCGACGCCACCCGCAAGCAGGTGACGGACCGCCTGGAAACCAGCCTGTCGCAGATGAAGGGCATCCCTGTGGTGACCTTCTCGGCGCTGACCGGCAAAGGCGTGGACCGGCTACTGCCTGCCGTCCGCAAGGTTCACGGGGTGTGGAATCAGCGCGTGCCCACCGGCGAGTTGAATCGCTGGTTCGAGGACGCGCTGGCCCGCCATCCGCCACCGCTGGTCTCGGGCCGCCGCCTCAAGCTGCGCTACGTGACCCAGGCGAAGGCCCGCCCACCCACCTTCATCGCCTTCGGCACCCGTTCCGAACAGACGCCACAGGCCTACGAGCGCTATCTCGTGAACAGCCTGCGCGACAATTTCGACCTGCCGGGCGTGCCGATCCGCCTGCAGTTCCGGGGCACCACCAACCCGTTCGATTGAGGCATCGGTCGGCGCGTCATCTGCCACGCCGCACTCCTGCGGACGGGCCGGCATGGTCAGCCTCCGCCGCCATCGCGCCCCGGAATAGCGTGACCCCGCTGGACCGTCCCCAGGCCAGCGCTTCGTGCGTGTCCGCCGTCAGAACCAATATGGCGGGCGCCATCGCGGCGGGATCGGGTGGCGTCTCGGCCCAATCGGCATAGGCGAGGTCGAAACCAAGCCCGCCGGCCGGCAGCGCCGGGGCCAGTTCTGCGCCCACCCCGCGCAAGCCGAGCCGGTAGCCGCGCTGGCGGGCGAAATCGCGCGCGAAGCCGAACGCCGCGAGGTCGGCCAGGATGTCGGGCGCCACCAGGTCGAGCACGACATGGCCACGCAGGTGGTGCGGCAGCCCAGCGTCGAAGCGCATGAATTCGGGGCTGAGCAGGCTGGCCACGTTGAGGTCGAGCGAGAACGGTCCGGCGTGCCTGAGTTCGCCGGGCGCCGACAGCAGCGACAGCATCCGGCGGTCGAACGTCCGGGTGAGCCGGGCGAACAGCCACGGGTCGGCGCGCGGCTCCACGCCCGGCATCAACGCGGCCACCATGTCCTCGACCGACAGGAACCGCCGCTCCCACGCCAGGCGGAAGCCGGGGCCGTCCAAGGCGTAGATCCGTTCGCGCCGCGCCAATGGCGCGATGTCGGCCTGCGCCAGCGCCTGCTCCAGCCGCGCCAGCCCGTGCGGATCGAGCGGCCACTCCCCCGCTGGCGTCAGTGCCGGGGCGCCGTCCGTCACATCGAGGTCGGCCAGCAACGCCGCGGCGTCATCGGGCAGGCGCAGCACGGTGAGGATCAGCGGGCTCGCGACGGCGCCACCCTCGAACCGGCGATCGATCGCCTCCCGGCTGCGGGCCAGCGCCGCATCCTCCATCCCGCGCCAGGCGATGGCGATATCGCCGCGCGGCAGATGGAACAGCTGCGCGCGGTTGGCCGAGGCCAGCGGCTCCAGCGCGTCCCGCACCAGACGCATGTGATGCGGGCGTGCCAGCGCGCGCGGCAGGCGGGACAGGCGCACCAGCAGCAAACGGCGCACCACGCCGGTGTCCACGCACTCCGCCACGAACGCGGCGAGGCGTGCGGTGGACCGCACGGCCACCATGTCGCGCCCCAGCACCACGTTTCGGGCTGCGGCCGCCGTGCCGGTGTTCATAAAAGGCCTGTGTTCATAGGATACCTATTGTCACGCGGGCATCGGCACGGGCCGCCCGGCGGGGCCTGCCTCCAGCAACGCAAGGTTGCCGCAGCCGGCGCGGTGCGGGAGCGCCACTGCCGTCTCCCGGCCGATGCATTGCCCCAGCGAACAGCCGCCGGACAGCTTGCATTCGAGGATGCGGGCAGCGCCGAGCATGGCGTCCACGTGTCGCCCCTGGAACCGGCGGATGCCGTGCGCCAGCCCCCATCGCAGCGACGCCTCCGTCTCGGCGCGGTGCAGCACGATCCGCTCGGCGCCGAACGCCGCCACCGCCGCCGCCAGCGCCTCCCGGTCGGCGCGCGCCAGATCGGCCATGCGCGGCGACCAGTCCAGCTTCAACAGATCCGGCGCCATCGCCGCCGGCCGGGTCTGCATCATCGCGAGGTGCGAAACCCCGTCGAGCACGAACGCCATTCCGGCTGCGGCCACCGCCGCCCGCGCCCGCATGAACGCAGCGCCATCCACGCACGCCTCAATCATCGAGATCTCCACTCCGGGTCGGTGCCCGCCAGCAACGTGCGATGCGTCGGATCGGGCGGCGACGAAGCGGGCGAAGCCCGTGGACAGCACGCCGCCGACCGTGAGATTCAGGTGCGTCGGCATGGCCGCCCCCAGCATATCAAGCGGGGTGCCTTCGCCGAGATGGCCGCGTGCGGCGTCCAGCATCCGCGCGTCCAGCCGGCGGGCGAGGTGGCGGAACAGGAATGGGTCAGCATTCGCCTGCCCCGTGGCGTCCACGCGGTCCCGCGCCGACAGCCGGGCCTCCAGCTCCACGATGGAGAATGTCAGCTCGCGGAAGATCGGCCGCAACCCGCGCGCGCCGCCTAGCAGCACCGCCGTCTGCCGCCGCATGATGTGTTCGAGGTCGCTTTCGCCGGCCAGGACCGCGATCGCGTCCACCGATGCCGTGCGGCCGGGCAGTTCGCCCTGCCCGCGATCCTCAGGTCCCGCAGGGTCCGGCGTGTCCACGTATGCCATCGCCGCCGCCAGCC
>JANXXW010000343.1 GCA_025350425.1 Rhodospirillales bacterium | reverse complement strand
CAGCACCAGCGTGTCGCAGCCGAACGTGCCGCGGTCGGTCGAGACGCTGGTCACGCGGCCGCCTTGCAGGCCGAAGCCCAGGACCGTCGTGTGCTGCAATAGCCGTCCACCATGGTCCTGCATGGCCCAGGCGTAGCCCTGTACCGTGCGATGCGGGTTCGCGTGGCCACCGAAATGATGCAGGTAGGCCCCGTGGAACTCACCGGATAGGGGCACGAGTTCCTTCAACTGGGCCGGGCTGAGTTGCTCGGACGTGAGGCCGATGCGCTCGCCGTTTACCTTCATGCGTTGGCTGTCGGCCCATTGGCACTCATCCATGGCAATGCGGATGCGGCCGGCACAGAACTCGGTGGGGTAGCCAAGCAATTCGTCCATCTGTGGCCATAGTCGCTGTTCTTCGGAAAATAGCGGGCTGAAGCCATGGGTGCAGCCGCCGCCATTGCGGCCTGACGCCTCCCAGGCGACGATGCCTTTGTCGATCACCAGAACGTCGACGCCCGATCGCGCCAGCCACCAGGCTGCGCTGAGCCCGGTTGCGCCGCCGCCGACGATGATGACGGACGCGCCCTTCGGCTCCGCCTCCATCGCGCTCATTCCTGCGTCTCCGCCTGCACGGCTGGGAGGTCGGGAAGCAGAAACTCCCACGAGCCGCGCACCTGGCCGGTGATGCCGAACCAGGTGTCCCAGTGCGCCGCCATTTCCTCGGGCTCCGGGACCGCGCCGATAACTTCGAGCGGCATCGGTCGCACCGGGGCCCTGTAGGTGCCCAGCGGCACCTGCGCGAGTGGAACGTGGCCGCCGAGCGCCAACAGGGCGCCCACCTGCTCACGGCAGCGGCGGCCTTGGCACAGGCCCATGCCAGCCCTGGTTAGACGCTTCACCTGGTCCGGACTGGGCGCGCCGTTGCCCAGTAGGCTCGAGAGGTCCGGGTTGTTGCGGAACGGGGAGAGCCATTGCAGGTAGTTGGGGGGTCTGACCTCCAGGATGTCCCGGGCGGTCACGGACTCACACTGGCAGACATGCGCCGCACCGTCCGCGTCGACGACCGCAGCGCGCACCCAGCTCAGGCGGTAGGCCGCAAAGTCGTAGGCCAGGGTGGGAAGGGCCAGCGCCTCATCCAGCGGGGCGCCGATGGCGTGGGCCGCGGCCCGGCGGCCTTCGGCCTCGGCGATGCGGCGGTCGAGCGTCTTGGCCGCCCAAATGCCGGCGCAGTCCCCGGCGGCATAGACGCCCGCGATCGAGGTCTGGTGGTGGTGGTCGGTCACCGGCACGTGGCCGCCGCGCTCGGGCACGAAGGCATTGCGGCAACCGATCGCATCGGTCAGCTCAATGACCGGCACCGTACCCACGCCAAGCACGATTGTGTCGCAGGCGATAAGCACGTCGCTTCCCAGAGTGCGCTGGCCGTGTGCGTCGAGGCTGGTAACTACCGCACACTCCACCTCCTCAACTCCCTCCGCGCGGGCGATTACGTGGCTCGTCAGGACCGGGGCGCCAAGGGCGGCCAGCAGGTCCGTGGGCCCGATGGGCGCGGTTGCCTGTTCGACAACGGCCGCGATCTCGACCCCCGCCTGCTGCATGGCCAGGGCGGCCGAGAGCACCTCGGCCGAGGTGCCGAGCACGACGGCGCGCCTGGCGGCCAACGCGCCCAGCCGGGCGAGGCGAACGGCGGCGGTGGCGCCCATGACACCCGGACGCTCCCACCCCGGGAATGCCAGGCCCATGTCGCGGCGCCCGGTCGCAATGACAGCGGCGTCGAAGCCGAGCATCCACGAGCGCTGGCCGTCGGATAGCCCGGCCACCTTGCCTGGCAGCCAGCCGACGCTGGCGCCGTTGGCATAGAGGCCCCAGACGATAGTGCCGAGGCGCACGTCCACGCCTGCGTCGAACGCCGCCTCCAGCAGCGGCTCGGCACTGATCATCGCCTCGGTCATGGCGCCGACGTTCCGCACGGCGCCGCTCATCCGTTGGCCGTAGTGCAGCGGGATGTCGTCGCCCATGCTGGCCGGGGGCACCGGGTTCTCGTCGACAAGCACGACGCGTTTGCCCGCCCGTGCGG
>JANXXW010000326.1 GCA_025350425.1 Rhodospirillales bacterium | reverse complement strand
TTCCATCAGAGGCTCCGAAGGGCTGTGACGACGGCTTGGCCGATGGCCTGGGCGGCGGGTTCGGCGTGGGTTTCGGCGAGCGGGGCCAGGAACGGGCGGGGTGGGATGGTCGCGGTGCCGTATTCCTGATGGAGCGCCACTTCGTCGGTGCTGCCGATCAGGGCGGTCAGGCCGTCGATTTCGGTGGCGATGCTGGATTGGAGCATGCCGGTTTCGCGCCAGGGATAATCATGCGGGCCGCCGGGCGGTGTGGACAGGGCTTGGCGGATGTCGGCCGCCAGCTGTTCGGATTGCACGGCGAGCGCTTCGTGCTGGACGCGGACGAGATCGAGTTTCGCCAATCCGTCGATGAGATCACGGAGTTTCATGTGCGATCCTGCCAACTGAGAGTAGCGAAGTCGAACTCGCCGCCGTCGAGCTGGCCGAGGGCCACGACCCAGGCGAGGCGGTCTTCGGGGGAAAGCGAGAAGGCGACGTCGAAGGGCACCCCGTTCCGCGTCAGGTAAAGGCAATCGACGAGATCGGGATGCCGGCTTAGTTTTTTGCGTGTGCGCCCGCGTCGCTGACGGTGTCGGCGGGTTTCAGCGCCGTGGCGATGGCGGACAGGCCGTGGTCACCGAGGCGGGCGACCAGGGCCTCGATATGGGCTTCGGTGCTGGGCGGAGGCACCGGGATGTCGTCGATCGCGGTGACGCTGGCCGCCAGGATCGCCAGGCCAAGCCAGGGCTGATTATGGGCCAGCACGGGGCCGGCGGCCTTGAACAGGCGAAGTTTGTCGAGCGCGGTAAGGCGGCGCAACGAGAGCACGCGGCCTTCGGCGTCGGTCGCGTCGGGGGCGGATTGCGCGGCGGCGATCAGGCGTTGGGAGGGCGTTTGCATTTAGACGCGCTTACGCTTGGAGGCGAAGAATTCGAGTTTCTGCTTGACGCTGGCATCACCCCGCCACGCACCGGCCTGCGAGAGTTTGAAGACCACGCCTTCATATTGGTAGGTGCTGGTGCTGCCGTCACTCTCCTGCACGTATTGATACAGCGTGCCGGGCGCGACCACGTTTCCGGCATGGTAGGTGGCTTCCATCCTGGCGATGAAATCCTCGACGGCGGAGCTGCCGCGTTCGAGTTCGAAGAAGCCGTCCCAGCCTTTCGGGAGTTCGGCCGCCAGCTGCACGCCGTCGATGCGGTCGATGCGGATCGGGCGGGTCAACTGATGCGCCTCAAAGCCGGTGACGTGGGATAGATCGACGCGACCGAACGCGCCCATGACGACGAGCTGGCAGTCTCGCCCGACGGAGAAGATGTTGCTAGTCATTGGGAAGTTCCTTTACGCGACGGTGGAAAGGATCTGGCGGGCGACCTGGACGGTCTGGCCGCCTTCCATGTTGACGATGAACTTCTCGTTGATCGCCTGATACTGGATCTGCGTGTCGGACTGGACGTAGCCGAGGCCGGTGCGCGAGGCCGGATTGTTGGTGGTATCGCAGATCACGCTGAACGGGAGCGAGCCGTCGGTGGCGCCGAGCAGGCCCTGGCTCAACATGTTCTGCAGGAAGCTCATCTGCGTCGCGCGGATGCGGCGGAACAGGTTGGCGGTGATGACCTGGCCGACGTACTGCCCCATGCCCGATGCCAAGGTGGCGGCTATGAAGTTGGTGAGGCGGGTGTAGTTGTCGCCGCTCGTGGCCGCGTTGCTGCTGGCGTTGTGGCCGCCGCGCACGCCCCAGAAATTGCCGGCCGGCTGCGGGTTGGCGATGACTTCGATGCCGGCCTGGATCAGGACGCCCAGTTCGGCGGCGGAATAGGTGGTCATCTGGCCGCTGCCGGGGGTGCCGGATTTCTGCGTGCCGACGACGCCGTACAGCGGCTTGTTGAGGCTGGATTGCTCCGGCGAGAGGTTGGCGAGGCGGCCGGCGACGAAGCCCTGCGGGGAGACGAGGCGGATGGTGCCGTTCACCTGGTCGTTCCACCACACCCAGTCGCCGAACATCAGCTTGGCAGCGAAGGTATCGACGCTGGCGTAGCCTTTGATGAGCACGGCGTTGGTGATGGTATCGCCGGCGGGGCCGGTCATTACCATGTAGATGCCCTCGCTGAGCGCGAAGCCGGCCTGGGTGGCGTACTGGGTGGGATCGTCGGCGTCGGCGAGCAGGGCGATGGAGCAGCCCTGGCCGCGCAGCGCATACATGCCACGGCGCGGCGCGATATCGACGCCGACCAGGGCCGCCGCGGTGATGGCGGCGCCGTCCGTGCCCTGCACACCGGCGGCGGTGAACGGCCAGGTGAAGCCGACCGGGGCGGCTGTGGTGCCACCGGGGTTGGTGACGACGAGTTGGCTGGGGCCGCGCTGCGGGCCGGTGCCGTTGTTCACGGCTGCCGACAGCGCCGCCCAGAACGCCCCGCCGCTGCCGGTGATGTTGTCGAACACCTCGGGCGGCTGGCCGGGCAGCGTGACGGTGAGGCGCCAGCTGTTGGATTTGGAGCCGGTGCCGAGGCTGGCGACCAGCGTGTTGCCGGTGGCGCCGGTGTAGAGCGCGGTGAACACGAAGGTGGTCTGCGGGATCTGGAACTGGGCCGCAGTGTCCGTGCCGTCGCTGGCGCGGACGCAGCGGAAGTTGGCGGCGCCCTGTTGCACGGCGGTGCCGATTTGGGTGCCCATGTCGTATTTGCGCGCCATGATCGGGCCGTAGGCGCGGGCGTAGTCGCCCATCGTGGCGACGATGACGAGCTGGCCGACCGGTCCCCAACTGGCGGTGCCGACGATGCCGGTGACGTTGGTGGGAACGCCGTTCAGCGCGAGGTTCTGCGGCGGGACGATCTGAACGTAGAGGTCGGGCACCACGAGGGCGGTGGTGTTGATGCTGCCTTGCTGGACGATCGGCATTCTTCTAGCTCCCGGTTGCGACGGTTGCGACGCGAACGACGTTCGGCGTCTGCTCGCTGGCGAGGATGGCGGCGATGGAAGTGGGGTCGGAGATGACGTCGCCTTTGGCGTGGGACGCGAAGGCGCGCACGACCACGAGGGTTGTGTTCATGGCGGGGGAGGCTCCTGTGGGATGGGATCAGCCGAGCAGGCTTTGGGCAACCAGACCTTGGTTCGGCGCGAGGGTCGCGTCGCCGAACAGCATGGCGGGGAGCGTGGTGGCGAGCGTGGTGGCGTAGTCCACGGCGTAGAGGAGGTCGCGGCGGTACAGCGCCGCGTCCTGGTGCTGATCGAACACGGCGCTGGCGTGGAAGCGGAGATGTCCGAAGCTGGTGTCAGCGAAGTTCAGGAACGTGACGGCCGACAGCGCGGCATCGATGGCGATCGCGCAGGCGTCCCGGCTCGCGGGGTCGGGGCACCAGGCGGTCAGGCGGAACAACTGGCGCTGGCGGCGGATTTCCATGCGGGCGGGCTGATCGCACACCACGCGGGCGATGAGTTGGTGGGCGCCAGGGACGGTGACGGTGGCGCCGGATACGAGGGTGAAGCGGTACGGCGCGAGGCTGGCGGCGAGGATGGCCGCGACCAGTTCGGGCGTGTCGCGCGGCTGGGTGCGATGCACGGCGGCGATGTTGTCGACCAGCAGGCCTGCGAGCTGGCCCGCATCGGCGGTGCCGCCGAAGGTTGCGGTATTGGGCGTGGCGGCGACGGTGAGGGTTGGGGCGGCCTGGGCGGTGATCTGGTATTCGGCGGGGTAGCGGGTGGTGTTGCGCTGGTCCGCAGCGTCAGGGAAGACGCTGACGTTGACGCGGCCGGCGGCGAGGTCGGCGTCCAGGGCCGACTGGTTGGGCCAGCCGCGGAAGATGCGGATGGTGCGGCCGAGGATCGAGGCGGCGGCGGGGCCGTTTGGGTAAAGCGCGGTCTCGATATACTGGGCCAGCGTGGTTTCGACTTCGGATTGGTCGGGCATCCCAGT
>JANXXW010000268.1 GCA_025350425.1 Rhodospirillales bacterium | reverse complement strand
CCCTGCATGTGGTGCCGTTATCCATTGCGCCCCGGGTGAAGCCGCGACGGACGATGCCGCGTTTCGCGCGGTGGGAACTGGTCGGCAGCGTCGCTTCGGTGGTTGTGGTCACGGCTGTCGGGCAGGCCCTGATCAACACCGTGCCGGCCGAGGCGATGGGCATGATCTACCTGGCCGCCGTGGTGGTGAGCGCCGGGTCGTGGGGATTGCTGCCCGCCGTGGTGACGGCGACGCTCGGCTTCCTGGCATGGGACTTCTTCTTCATCCCACCGCTCTATGAAATCACCATCGGCAGCAGCCGCGACCTGATCGCGCTGGCGGTGTTCGCCCTGGTCGCCGTGCTCGTCGGGGGCCTCGCAGGGCGGGTGCGAGACGAGACGCGGGCCGCGCAGGCGCGCATCGAGGGGCTGCGCCGCATCGGCGCGTTCAGCCGCAAGCTGGGTGAGGCCGCCACCGAGGCCGATCTGGTGCGGGAGGTCGCGCGCCAGGCGGCTGGCATCGCCGGGCACGCCGCCGTGCTGGCCGGTGAGGACACGCTGTCGATCCGCGCGATGGAGCCGGCCGGATTGACGCTGGACGAGGGCGCCATGGCGGCGGCGCGCTGGACCTGGACCAGCGGCGAGCCAGCCGGGCGCGGTACCAGCACCTTGCCCTCGGCCACCTGGCGGCTGCTGCCGATGCGGACGGTGCGCGGCCGGCGCGGCGTGCTGGCGTTGCAGGCCGACCAGTTGAATCCGCCGCAACTTCAAACCCTTGAAGCCTTGGCTGATATGGCGGCCGGGGCGTGGGAGCGGGTGGAGTTCGCGGCCCAGGCGGTGCGGGCGACCGCGCTGGAGGAGACTCAGCGGCTACGGACCACGCTGTTGGCCTCTCTCGGCCACGATTTGCGGACCCCGCTGGCGGGCATCCGTGGCGCCGCCGACACTCTGCACGCATCGTGGGCCGTGCTTACCCCCGAAGTGCGCGACGATCTGTTGGACAGCGTCATCCAGCAGGTTAGCCGCATGACACGCTACCTCGCTGATATCGCTGACCTCACGCGGCTGGAAAGCGGCGAGATCCGGCCGCGCCTGACGCCGGTCCGTCTCGTCGAGGCGGCGGAGGCGGCGTTGGCGCGGCTCCCTGACAGCCTGCACATCGGCATCAACGTGCCGCCCGAGGCGGCGGCGCTGGCCGATGCCGCGCTGCTGGAACAGGTGCTGGTCAATCTGCTGGAGAACGCCATCAAGTTCTCGCCCCCCGGCGGCCGTGTCTGGGTGCGCGGCGGGTCCGATGCGGGCATGGCGTGGTTGGCCGTGGCGGATGAGGGTATCGGCATCGCGCCGGACGATATGCCACGCATCTTCGACACCTTCTATCGCGCGTCCCGCTCGGATCGTGCGGCGTCAGGCACCGGCCTGGGCCTCGCCATCGCGCGTGGCCTGTTGGCGGCGATGGGCGGCAGGATCGAGGCGCAGAGCCCGCGCCCTGATGCGCCGCGCGACGGTTCGCCCGGCACCATCGTCACCCTGCGCCTGCCCAGCCCATGACCGGGCCGCGCGTGCTGGTGGTGGATGACGAGCCGGCGATGCACCGTTTTCTGCGTCCCGCGCTGGAAGTCGCGGGATTTCAATACGATGGCGTCCATAACGGGGCCGAGGCTTTGCGCCGAGTCGCCGGGAAGGCACCGGACGCGGTGCTGCTCGATCTCGGCCTGCCCGACATCGACGGCCAGGATGTGCTGGTGCGGCTGCGCGAGTTCAGCGCGGTGCCGGTCATCGTGATTTCCGCCCGCGACCGCGAAGCAGACAAGATCGCCGCCCTCGACGGCGGGGCCGACGACTATCTGGACAAGCCGTTCGGCGTCGGCGAACTGCTTGCCCGCGTCCGCACCGCGCTGCGCCATCGCCGCGCCCAGGAGGGCGTTCCGGAACAATATCGTGCCATGGGAGTGACCCTTAACTTCGAAAACCGGCGCGTAATGTGCCAAAACACGCTCGTGCCACTCACGCCGCGCGAGCATTCGCTGTTCGAATTGCTGGCTCGTAACGCGGGAAAGGTTATGACCCATACGCAATTGCTGACCGCCGTCTGGGGACCCGCCAACGCGCATGACGTGCAGTACCTCCGGGTCTATGTCGGCCTGCTTCGCCAGAAGCTCGCCCCGGTCGGCGCCAAGCTGATCGCCACCGAACCGGGCGTGGGCTACCGGCTGGCCGAACCCGACACCGCGTGACCCCCCTGCTCCAAATCCGCAACCTCAGCGTCGCCTTCCCCACCGAATCTGGCCTCACAACCGTCGTCCAAGACCTCAGCCTCCACGTCTCCCCCGGCGAAACCCTTGCCCTTGTAGGCGAATCCGGCTCCGGCAAATCAGTCACCTCGCTCGCCGTCACCCGCCTCATCGACTATGCCGGCGGCCGCATCACCCAGGGGCGTATCGACTTCACCACCCGGAGCGGCGCTACGCTCGATCTCGCCACCCTCACGCCAGACGCCATGCGCGCCCTGCGCGGCCCCGAGATCGCGATGGTGTTCCAGGAGCCGATGACCAGCCTCAACCCGGTGCAGCGGATCGGGGACCAGATCGCCGAGGCCGTCACCCTGCACCAGGGCCTCGCCCCCCGCGCCGCCCTGGCCGAAGCCCGCCGCCTACTCGAACGCGTGCGCATCGCTGATGCCGCCCGCCAACTCGCCCGCTTTCCGTTCGAACTCTCGGGCGGAATGCGCCAGCGCGTGATGATCGCCATCGCCCTGTCCTGTCGCCCGCGCCTGCTGATCGCCGACGAGCCCACCACCGCGCTGGATGTCACCGTCCAGGCCCAGGTCCTGCGCCTGCTCCGTGGCCTGCAAGCCGAGACCGACATGGGCCTTGTTTTTATCACCCACGATATGGGCGTGGTGGCCGAAATCGCCGACCGCGTGGCCGTCATGCGGCTCGGCCGGATCGTCGAGGAAGGCACGGTCGAGGCCATTTTCAACGCGCCCCAGCACCCCTACACCCAGTCCCTCCTGGCTGCCGTCCCCACACTCGGCGCCCTGGCGTCCGAACCCCTGCCCCGCGCCTTCGATGTCGGCGCCATCCAGGCCGCCCCACAGAACACCGTACTACTGGACGGCGCCCCGGTGCTGGAACTCGACGGCCTAACCACCTCGTTTGATGTGCGCCGCAACTTCCGCCTCGCCGGCCGCGTCCACGCCGTCGAGCACGTCAGCTTCGTCGTGCGCCCGGGCGAGACGCTGGCCCTCGTCGGCGAAAGCGGCTGCGGCAAATCCACCACCGGACGCAGCGTGATCCGCCTCGAACAGCCCAGCGCCGGCGGCATCAAGCTGGACGGCAACGACATCACCCGCCTCACCGCCGCCTCCGAGGCGAGGCTCCATCGCGAAATCCAGTTCGTGTTTCAGGACCCGTTCGCGTCCCTTAACCCCCGCCTCACCGTCGGTTTTTCCATCGCCGAGCCCATGCTCACCCATAAGCTAGCCAGTGGCGCCGCTGCCCAGGACCGCGTTCACACCCTGTTGCGCGAGGTCGGCCTTCCCCTCGAATACGCCAACCGCTACCCGCACGAACTCTCCGGCGGCCAGCGCCAGCGCGTCTGCATCGCCCGCGCACTGGCCAGCGAACCACGGCTCATCATCGCCGACGAGGCGGTGGCCGCCCTGGACGTTTCGATCCGCGCCCAGGTGGTAAACCTGCTGATGGAACTGCAACGGCGGCGCGGCCTCGCCATGCTGTTCATCAGCCACGACATGGCCGTGGTCGAGCGCGTCAGCCATCGCGTCGCGGTCATGTACCTCGGCCAGATCGTCGAGATCGGTCCGCGCCAAGCCGTGTTCACCACCCCCGCCCACTCCTACACCAGCCGCCTGCTCGCCGCCGTCCCGGTGCCCGACCCCGCCCGCCGCGACCGCAGCCTCGATCTCGATGAAAGCGAGGTCCCGAGCCCGCTGCGCCGCCTCGACAACCCGCCCACTGTGGCGCCGCTGGTGCGGGTCGGACCGGACCATTTCGTGGCACGGCACTCCGTAGGCGGAATGTACTAGGGACGTATCCGGATCTTTTCCGGGCGAAGGTCGGATGGTGTAAACTCGACTCGCACTCCCCGGCGCCGAGACTTTCGCTATCGTGGAGATACATATTTGCTATCGCTGAGGTATATATTTCTCTACTAGGCCACGAGTAGAATGGCCCTAAGCACAATCACAGACCGTAATTTTGCAGGGCGTTCACCGCGAGTTCACTTGGCCATGATCACCCAGCGCACTCAGATTTCCGCCAAGGACAACTTCGGTTGACCCAAAGCTGCCCCCCTTTTGTTTTCAGCCATGAAGGCCAACCGACATGGCAACGGCCGAATTAGATCATCAGTCGGAGCCCCCGATCGACCTGACGGATTGCGACCGGGAGCCCATTCATCAAATCGGCGCCATTCAGCCGATTGGCTTCCTTATCGCCGTATCGAGAGACTGGCTGATCCTGCGTGTATCGGCGAACACGGCGGGGTATTTTGGCAGGCCAGTCGCCGAGCTTATCGGTATTCCGTTAGGCAAAGTGATCAGCCGGCAAGCGATCCACCTGATCGGCAACCGACTTGCGCTGTTGCACGGCGCCAACGCCGTCGAACGTGCGTTCGCGGTCCAGCTTTGGGACGGGGAGGATCGGTTCGACCTCGCGGTCCACATCACGGGGCAGACCATCGTGATCGAGGCCGAGCCCAGCCAGCCGGAAGGCGACCTGAACGCGGGCGGGATGGTCCGCTCGATGCTGGCCCGGATGCAAGGTCAGGTAAGCCTCGTGCGCGAGGCGGCGCGTTTGATGAAGGGATTGACTGGCTTCGACCGCGTGATGATCTACCGCTTTCACCCCGATGGATCGGGCGAGGTTATCGCCGAGCGTGTCAACCATGGGGTGGAGCCCTTTTTAGGCCTGCGCTATCCCGCCGAGGACATCCCGCGTCAGGCGCGCGAACTGCTGATCCGTAACCCGGTTCGCCTGCTTGCCGATGTCGCCGGCGAGCCCAGCCCGATAGTGCCCCAACTTGACGCTTCGAACGAGCCGCTTGACCTCTCGATGAGCGTCTTGCGCGCGCATTCGACGATGCACATCGAGTATCTGATGAACATGGGCGTCGGAGCCACCATGACCATCTCGCTCGTGCGTGACGGGAAGTTGTGGGGGTTGATCTCGTGCCACCACATGACGGCGCGCCACGTCGGTTTAGAGATGCGTACCACCGCCGAGTTGTTCGGGCAGATGCTTTCGTTCCTCATCGAGCGCCGGGAACGCGAAGATCTTGCCGCCAATGAAGCGCGCACGCGCCAACTTCAAGACCAGTTGATCGCGACCGTGGTTGAGCGTGGCTCGGAGGCCAAGAATATCGTCGAACTGGCCGACCGGATGGCACGACTCGTGCCCTGCGATGGCATCGTGGTGTGTGTCGATGGCACATTGACGTTAAAGGGCGCGACACCGACGCACGAGCAGTTCGTGGAACTCCAGAGCTTCCTCGCCCGCGTGATGGAAGGCCAGATCTTCGCTACCGACGACCTGGGAAAGACCTACTCGCCGGCCCGCGACTTCGTTGAACACGCGGCCGGAATGCTGGTCGTCCCGATTTCGCGCTCGCCCCGCGACTACCTCGTGTTGTTCCGCCATGAGATGGCGCGCGCGGTGGTCTGGGCGGGCCAGCCCGACAAGGTGCTCGTCACCGGTCCGCACGGTACGCGCCTCACTCCACGCAAGAGCTTCGAGGCATGGCGCGAAGTCGTGCGCGGTCGCTCAGCGCTGTGGACCGAAGCCGAACTGCGCTCAGCGGAAATGCTGAGAGTCACGCTGCTTGAGGCCGTGCTGCATAATATCGGTCTGACGGAGAAGGAAAGTCGGGCAGCGTCGCGGAAGCAGGAATTGCTGATCGCCGAACTCAACCACCGCGTCCGCAACATCCTTGGCTTGATCCGCGGCCTCGTGACGCAAAGCCAGGCGAGCGCCGCAGATGTTGAGACCTTCGCCACCGTGCTCGGCGATCGCGTTCACGCGCTGGCGCGCGCGCACGACCAGATCACCGCCAAGAACTGGGGGCCAGGCTCGCTCGCAACATTGATTGCCACCGAGGCGGCCGCCTTTCTCGGCGACGGTGCCGTTCGCATCCACGCCAACGGCCCGACGATCCTGCTACAGCCACAAGCGTTCTCGACCATAGCGCTCGTCATCCACGAACTCATAACCAACGCCGCCAAGCATGGCGCGCTGGCCAATCCGGAGGGACAGATCACGATCGAGTGGGCGCCCGACTCCACCGGTGCCGTCGTTCTCGACTGGATCGAGGCCGGCGGTCCGCCGGTCGGGGCGCCGACGCGGCGCGGCTTCGGCTCGACCATCATCCAGCACTCCGTCCCGCACGAACTGGGCGGCGAGGCGAAGGTCGATTATGCCGCTGCAGGATTGCGCGCGCGCTTCGTCGTGCCAGCGGAGTATGCCGTCGTCGATGAGGACCCCGGAACCACGGTGTTCGCCGTGGTCACCCCTGGATTACCCGGTCGCCTCGCCGGCCAAGTGCTGTTGGTCGAAGACAACCTGATCATCGCACTCGATGCCGAAGACATGTTGATGTCGCTCGGCGCCGAGAACGTCGCCGTGGCACGGAACGTCGCCGAGGCCCTGCGCCTGATCGAACTCACGAAACCGACTTTTGCGCTGCTCGACATTAACCTCGGCCCCGAAACAAGCTGGCCAGTCGCCACGCGGCTTCGCGAACTCGGCGTGCCCCACATTTTCGCGACTGGCTACGGTGATGGTATCGAGTACCCACTCGAACACAACTCCACTCCCTCGATCACCAAGCCCTACACCTCTGCCTCCGTCGCGCAAGTCATCAGCGAAACGAACAACGCCGGCCTGTAGACGAACCGGCAAGCCGCCACGGGATGAACGTGGCGAACGTTGCCGCCTGATATCCCGCCCGAAATGTCGGACCTCGCCCAGCCCGACCAGTTCCACACACGCGGCGCCAAAGCGACGGAAGAAATTGCGCGGCTGGCCAGCAAGCCTCAGTGCGCCGCTCCAAGGTATGCTGCCCGCACCGCCGGATCGCCACGCAGCTTGGCGGCCTCGCCCGAGACCGTCACGCGCCCGTTCTCCAGCACGTACCCGTAATCCGCCACATCGAGCGCGGCGGCGGCGAACTGTTCCACCAGTAGCATCGTAACCCGCCTCTCCTTTAATCGCGCAATGGTGGCGAAAACCTCCTCCACCAGCAACGGCGCGAGACCCATCGAGGGTTCGTCGAGCAGCAATACCTCCGGGTTCAGCATCAGCGCACGCGCCATGGCCAGCATTTGCTGCTCGCCGCCGGATAGCGTTCCCGCAAACTGCGCCCGCCGCTCCGCGAGCCGCGGGAACATCTCGTACATGCGTTCCCGGTCCTGCCTGATCTCTCCACGCGGCCGCGCACCGATGGCCCGCGTGAACGCCCCCAGTTCCAGGTTATCCGCCACCGACAAGGTTGAGAACACCCGGCGTCCCTCAGGCGAATGTGCCAGTCCCCGCTTGGCGATTTCGTGGGACGGCATTCCGGTGATGTCAGCGCCCGCCAGCATCACCGTTCCGCTCTCCGGCTTCAGCATCCCCGAAATGGCCCGCAACGTCGTAGTCTTGCCTGCCCCGTTCGAGCCGATCAGCGTCACCAACTGGCCCTTCGGCACCGTGATCGAAACCTCCTGTAAAACGCGAACCTTTCCGTAGCCCGCGACAAGTTTCTCGATCTTCAACATCAGGCGGCGACCGTCTCGTGGCTGCCGCCGAGATAGGCCGCCACCACGCGCGGGTCAGCCTGCACCTGCGCTGGGTTCCCCTCCGCGATCTTCTGGCCGAAATCCAGGACGGTCACCGTGTCGCACAGCCCCATCACCACATCCATGTGATGCTCGATCAAGATCATCGTCACACCGTGGTCGCGGATTTTACGAATAATGAGATTCAGCTCGACGATATCGGGCGCAGTCAGTCCCGCCGCCGGCTCGTCCAGCAGCAGCAGCTTCGGGTCGAGCGCCAGCGCTCGAGCAATCTCCAACAGCCGCTGTTTGCCGTATGGCAGGTTCCGCGCCTCCTCGTTCGCCAGCGCCTCCAACCCCACGAACCGCAGCAGGCTCGCCGCCCGGACGCGCGCCCGCGCCTCCTCTCGCACCGAGCGCGGGGTGGCCAGCACCACCTCCGCCATCGAGCCCGCATAAGTATGGTGCAGCCCGACCATGACGTTCTCGATCAGCGTCAGTTCCGCGAACAACTGGACATTCTGGAACGTGCGCGCGACGCCCTTGGCCGCAATGGCGGCCGGCGCCAGGCCCGAAATCGGCGTGCCCTCGAACAGCACCTCACCACCGGTCGGCGCATAGATCCCGGTCAGCACGTTCATCGTTGTGCTCTTGCCCGATCCGTTCGGCCCGATCAGCCCGTGAATCGTTCCCGGCATCACCGCGATATCCACGTTGTCGAGCGCCTTCAGCCCACCGAACTGCATCAGCAACCGCCGCACTTCGAGCAGTGGCCGTCCGCTCTCCACACGCGGCGGCGTCGCAGCCCACGCGCTCGCCTCGTCGCCTTTCACCTCGATCATCGCGTGCATACGCACCCAACCCGGCCGTACTGACGCGACGCCCTGGCGCAGGAAGCCGAAAATACCATCCGGCAGATAGTACACGACGAACAGGATCATGGCGCCGAACACGGTCAGCTTAAAGTCGGTGATCTTCTCCAGTGTCAGCGCGAACACGAAGAACGCCACGCACAGCGCAACGGGGATCGCGGTGCGCGCGCGGCTTTCGGGATCGCGAACCATCTTGATCCCACCGGCCACCACCGCCACCGCGGCGATCACGCCCGCGAGTTCGCGGAACAGCACGATATCGGCCAGCAGGTTCGGCAGGAACACCACGATCGCCGCTCCTACGATTGGCCCGGTGCGGCTCTTGCGCCCCCCCATGGTGACCGCGAGCAGGAAGGTGATCGAAAGGTCGAATGAGAAGTTGTTTGGCGCGATATACTGTTCCGAATACGCGAACAGCGAGCCCGCCAATCCCGCCAGCCCGGCCGAGACCACAAACGCCAGCACTTTATGCTTGTACACCGAGACGCCCATGCAGTCCGATGCGATCGGGCTGTCCCGCAACGCTTCGAACGCCCGGCCCCAGCGCGACGCGACGATCCGTGTCACCACCACCAGCGTGATCAGCAACGCCACGGCATCAACGTAATAGTTCTGTACGTTTCGCATCTTCGCCAGCGACATGTCGAAGACGCCGCCCCACTCGCGCCAATCGTAATACACTGGCGCCCGCACCGAGATGCCGAGCGGCCCGTTGGTCAGGAATGTCATCTCGTTGATCAGGATCTGGATGATCGTGCCGAACGCGAGCGTCACCATCGCGAGATACGGCCCCGTCACCCGCAGCGCCAGCAGCGCCAGCACAGCGCCGAAGGCCGCCGCGACCACGATCGCGAACGGGATTGACGGCAGGAACCCGATGCCGAGCTGGAACGCGAGCACGCCCGACGTGTAGGCGCCGATGCCGAACAACGCGGAGTGCCCGAGCGAGACCTCGCCGGTGTAGCCGAATACGATATCCAACCCCAACGCCACGATGGCGAAGATCGCGATTGTCGCCACCAGATGCACATAATAAGGGCTCGTGATGACGAACGGGAACAGCAGCAATGCCACGATGCCGAGCACTGCGAGCGGAAGTTTCAAGCGCATCCCTCAGACCTTCTTGATCGTGGCGCGCCCGAACAGGCCGGCCGGACGGAACGACAGCACCAGCAGCAGCAACACGAGGCCCGGTACGTCCTTGTAGCCAGTGGAGATGTAGTAGCCCGTCAGGTTCTCGGTGATCCCCAGGATGACCCCGCCGACCACCACGCCCACGCCGCTCGACAGCCCACCGATGATTGCCACCGCGAACGCCTTCAGCCCGAGCGCGCCGCCCATCGCGGCCCCGGTGGACGTCACCGGCGCGATCAGCACGCCCGCGAACGCTGCGGCCAGCGACGACAATGCATAGGAAAAGGTGATGACGCGGCCGGTGTTGATGCCCATCAGGCCGGCGGCATCGCGGTCGTTGGCGGTCGCCACCACCGCCTTGCCGTAGATCGAACGCCGGTTGAACAGCTCGACCGCCGCCATCATCGCAATCGCGCCCACCACGATCGCGATCTCCATCGGCAGCACGCGCACCCCGCCCAGCGCGATCGGCGTCTCCGGCAGCGGCGAGGGAAACTTCAGCGCGTCACGGCCCCAGATGTTCTCGGCGAGATTGCGAAAGATGATGCCCAGCGCGATCGTGGCCATGATCCAGCCGCTCTCGGACTTGGTCTTGATCGCCTGCCGCACGCCCAGGCGCTCGACCACGGCGCCTTGCACGAGCCCGAACGCCAACACCACAGGCAGCATCAGCCAGTAGCCGGTGTATGCCACCACCGTCCAACCCACCAGCGAGCCCAGCATTAGTGCCTCGCCCTGGCCAAAATTCAGCGTCTTGGACGTGGCGAAGGTCAGCTGGTACCCGAACGCGATGACCGCGTAGATCATCCCGACCGAGATGCCGCTGACGATCAGCTGTGCGAGGATCTGGAGCAATGACGTTCCTTATTGCTGCTCCCTCTCTCCTTGAGGGGAGAGGGTTGGGATGGGAGCGGGAGGCAATCAGGCTTTCGGCTTGATCCGCATTGCCTGGTCGCCCGCCACATCCTCGGGATGCGCCGGCACCACGCGCCCGTCTTTTACCAGGCCGAACACCGGAATATTGGCGGAGATCGCCTCATGGTCTGTTGCCGTATAGGGGTGGTCGTAGACCGTGACCACGCCCTCGACCTTGGTCTGCAGATTCTCGAGCGCCGCGCGTATCTTCGGGCCGTCCGTGCTCTTGGCCTGGTTGATCGCCGCCGCGAGCAGGTAGACGCTGTCGTAGCCCTGGGCCGCCGATACCGGGCTCGGGATACGGTCGGTCTTGTAGGCTGCCTGATAGGCGTCGATGAACGCCTTGCGCTTCGGCGTGTTCGGCAACTGGATGAACGTCTGTGGCATCATCGCGCCATCGCCGTTCACGCCGGCATTGTCGATGAAGGTCGACATGGCCAGGGTCCACGAGCCGATCATCGGCACCTTCCAGCCCAGCTTGGCCATGCCGTTCGCGATTTGCGCCAGTTCCGGCCCGATCGCGTAGGTCAGCACCGCGTCCGCCCCCGCCTGCTTGGCTCGCAACAGTTGCGAAGTCATGTCGGTGTCGCCGATGTTGAACTTCTCCTCGGCAACCGGCTTCACGTCGCTCTTGGCCAACGCATGCTCAAGGTCCGTGCGGCCGAGCTGGCCGTAATTGGTGCTGTCGGCCAGGATCGCGATTTTCTTGAAGCCCTGCCGCGTCACCGCCTCATCAGCGATCATTTCAGACTGGATCAGGTCGTTCGCGGCGGTGCGGAACACGTAGTTGGACTTGTATTCCGGCGCCTTGAACTGCTGCGTGATGAGCGACCCGGTTGCCACGTTGTTGATAACGGGGATTTCCGCTTCCTCGTAGAAGCGCTGGCTGGCCAGCGCCACGCCGGTGTTGATGAACCCGAGGGTGGCGACCACCTGCTCCTTGTTGATCAACTCCTGCGCCACTTGGACGCCGACCTCGTTCTTGGCCTCCTCGTCCCGCTCGACCAGCGCGATCGGCCGCCCCAGCACGCCGCCCGCCTTGTTGATCTCGCTGACCGCGAGTTTCACCCCGTCCCGCATCGACACGCCCATCGACGCCGACCCGCCGGTGAACGGCCCGGACAGCCCGATCTTGATGGGATCGGCCGCCTGCGCCGGAACAGCCGCCATCGAAAGTGCAAAAATGCTCGTGCCGACGGCCAGAAGGTGACGTTTGCCAAGACGCATGAAGCGAATCCCCCGTTTTTTCTGATCAAGCGATAACATGCCGCCGCTTGCCGCGTAAGACCGCCCCAATTTCTTGACAGTATACTGACGTTCGCGGAGCATCGGGACCGAAGAACACCGAGATCATGCGCGCCAAACCTCCCAAGGATTGGCACGACACGTTGGCCTGGGTCTATGACGGCCCTGGCGAACGCGCCGCTCAGGTGCCGCAGAAGGTCTGATACACGCGCTGGTCCTGATCTGGCGGCTCCATATACCGCGCGAACTCCGGCCGGTCGTCGAACGGGCGCGAGAGCACTTCAAGCAACTCCTCGAAGGGCGCGAAATCCTGGCGTTCCACGCCGGCGTCGATCGCGGCCTGCACGCGATGGTTGCGCGGTATGAACGCCGGGTTGATCGCGCGCATGGCAATGCCACGACTTTCCGCGTCGCCTGCGTCGTGCGCCAGCCGCGCGCGCCAGTCCGCCTCCCACGCATCGAAGGCGGCGGGATCCGTGAACAATGTGCGGACCCGCGTGCCGGCATCCGGCTCGGACAGGCGCCGGAACGTGAGCGTGAAGTCGGCACCACCAGTGCCCATGCGGGTCAGCAGGTCGGATCAGGGCGGCGTCGCCCTGCCGCTCGGTTTGCAGACCGATCTTGCGCGCCAGCCCGCCCATATAGGCGGTCTCGAACTGGCCGGCGAACGCACCGAGCGACTCCTTCGCCTGTTCCAGCGCGCGCCCCTCATCCGTGTCCATCAACGGCATCAGCGCCTCGGCCAGGCGGGCGACGTTCCAGTGCGCGATGCTGGGCTGGTTCGAGTAGGCGTAGCGTCCGGCATGGTCGATCGAGCTGAATACGGTGGCGGGGTCGTAGGCGTCCATGAACGCGCACGGGCCATAGTCGATGGTCTCACCGGCAACGCTGGTGTTATCGGTGTTCATCACGCCGTGGATGAACCCGATCAGCAGCCAGCGCGCGACGAGGTCCGCCTGCGCGGCCACCACGGCGTCCAGCAGCGCCCGGTACGGCCGCGCTGCGTGCGCCGCGTCCGGGTAATGCCGCGCGATCACATGGTCCGCCAGCAACCGGGTCGCATCCAGATCGCCGCGGGCGGCAAAGAACTGGAACGTGCCGACGCGGATGTGGCTGGTGGCCACGCGCGTCAGCACCGCGCCCGGCAGCATGGTTTCGCGCGCCACCGCCTCGCCGGTCAGCACCGCCGCCAGCGAGCGCGTGGTTTTGATGCCGAGCGCCCACATCGCCTCGCTGATGAGATACTCCCGCAGCACCGGCCCCAGCGCCGCTCGCCCGTCCCCGCCGCGCGAGAACGGCGTGCGCCCGGACCCCTTCAACTGCAGGTCGCGCCGGATACCGTCGCGCCCAATGATCTCGCCGAGCAGGATGGCGCGTCCGTCGCCGAGTTGCGGGGAGAAGCCGCCGAACTGGTGACCGGCATAGGCCGCTGCGATCGGCTCGGAACCTGCTTCCACGCGGTTGCCCGCCAGCATCGCCACGCCGTCCGGGCTGGCCAGCGCCGCGGGATCGAGCCCGAGGCTTTCGGCCAACGCCACATTCAACCGGATCAGCCGAGGTGCTGCCACCGGCGTGGGCGACACCCGGGCGTGGAAACGTTCCGGCAGGCGCGCATAGCTGTTATCGAAGGCGATCCACACGGGAATATCTCTCTGTCACAGATGCAGCATTAACCCCTAAAGTGGGTCTCCCGCAGCGTGAAGTCATCTCCTCGGGAGGTTCCAATAAGCAAGGACACGCCGGATTGTCACATCGTCAGGATGATGAAACGCCTCCCTTGCCGTTCAAGGCCGCCGGCCTGATCGGCTGGCCGGTGTTCCAGTCCCGCTCGCCCATGCTGCATACCTACTGGCTGAAGCACTACGGCATTGCCGGCGTATATGTGCCGATGCCGGTGCAGCCCGGCTGCGTGGAAGCCGCGTTGCGCGGCCTGGCAGCGCTGGGCTTCGCCGGCTGCAACGTCACCCTGCCACATAAGGAAGCGGCCGCGCGCGTGGTTGATCGCCTCGATCCCGTGGCCATGCGCCTGGGCGCGGTCAACCTCGTCGTCGTCGAACCCGATGGTTCGCTGAGTGGCTACAACAAAGACGGCTACGGCTTCATCGCCAGCCTGCGCGACGGCAAGGCCGACTGGCGTGGAGATTCTGGCCCCGCCGTGGTCATCGGAGCCGGCGGTGGTGCCAGATCGGTGGTCGCCAGCCTGCTGGACGAAGGCGCCCCCGAAATCCGCCTGCTCAACCGCACCCGGGCCCGCGCGGACGAACTGGCAGCGATGTTCGGCGGCAATGTCGTGACGCTGGACTGGCCCGAGCGCCACGCCGCCCTGGCCGGCTGCACGCTGCTGGTCAATACCACCAATCAGGGAATGATCGGCCAACCCCCGTTGGAGCTGGACCTCGCAACCCTGCCCGCGGACGCGCTCGTATGCGACATCGTCTACAACCCGCTGAGCACCCGGCTCCTCACCGAAGCCCGCGCACGCCGCAACCCCACGGTGAACGGCCTCGGGATGCTGCTCCACCAGGCCCGCCCTGCCTTCCACGCCTGGTGGGGTACCCTGCCAGACATCACCTCGGAGCTTCGCACGGCGGTGGAGGCGACGATCGGGTAGTGCGGGGGAGAAGCTTAATCGAGCGTGGGGTCCAGCCGGTCGCGCAGCCAGTCGCCCATCACGCCCACACACAGCGTCGTCGCCACGATCACGACGCTCGGTGACAGCAATATCCACGGCGCGCGCTGCATGTATTCGCGGGCATATCCCACCATGTTGCCCAGGCTCGTCAGGGGCGGCTGCACGCCCAGCCCCAGGAACGACAGCCCGCTCTCCAACAGGATGACCTCGGGAAACGACAGCGTGGCCGATACGATCAGCGTGCTCGCAATGTTCGGCAGCACATGCGCGAGATACACGCGCAGCGGCTTCGCACCGAGCTGCCGCACACTTGCCGCATAGCCCTGCCCGCCCGCCGCGATGGCGAGACCG
>JANXXW010000250.1 GCA_025350425.1 Rhodospirillales bacterium | reverse complement strand
GACGCCGAGCCCGCCGAAGATCTGCTGCGCGTCGTCCACCACGCGCTGCGCTGCCTCCGTCGCGTGCAGCTTGGCCATCGCAGCCTCGCGCGTGACGCGGCGGCCCTGCACGTCGCGGGACCATGCGGCGCGGTAGACCAGCAAAGCACTGGTATCGATCGCCACCGCCATGTCGGCGAGCTTGGCTTGCGTCATCTGCATGTCCGCGAGCGGTGCCCCGAATATCTGGCGCGACGCCGCACGTTGCAGCGCCTCGTCAAACGCACGGCGCGCGAAGCCCAGCGCCGCGGCACCGACCGTAGTGCGGAACACATCGAGCGTGGCCATGGCGACCTTGAAGCCCTCGCCGGAAACGCCGATCAGGTTCTCGGTTGGGATCACGCAGTTCTCGAATTGCAATGTCGCCAGCGGATGCGGCGCGATCACCTCAATCCGCTCGGCGATCACGAGGCCGGGGGTGTCGGCCTCCACCAAAAACGCCGAAATGCCGCGTGAGCCCGGCGCCTCGCCGGTACGCGCGAACACGACGTAGATGCCGGCAATACCGCCGTTCGAGATCCAGGTCTTCTGACCGTCGAGCCGCCAACCTTCGGGCACACGCACTGCCGTCATCGCCAACGCGGCCACGTCCGATCCCGCATCGGCCTCGGATAGCGCGAATGCCGCGACAAGCGTACCCGCGCGGACACCGGGCAGAACGCGGGCCTGCATGGCGGGTGAGCCGAACAACGTGATGGCACCGGTGCCTAGGCCCTGCATCGCGAACGCGAAATCCGCCAGGCCGGAATAACGCGCGAGCGTCTCGCGAGCGAGGCAAAGGGTCCGGACATCGAGCGCCTTGGCGCCTCCCTCGGGCACAGCCGGCGCCAGCCAGCCGCCCTGCCCCAGCTCGCGGACCAGGGCCACGCATTCCGCATCCACGTCGACATGGGGATGCACGCCCATACCGATATGTTCCTCCGCCCATGCCTCCAGGCGGCGCGCGAAATCGCGGTGGCTGTCGTCAAGAAACGGCCAATCAAGATAGGTTTGGTCAGACATTAGTTGCCCTCGAACATCGGCCGTTGGCGGGCGGCGAACGCGTGGTAGGCGCGGCCGAAATCGCGGGTCTGCATACAAATCGCCTGGGCCTGTGCCTCCGCCTCGATAGCGTCATCCACGCCCATGCTCCATTCCTGATGCATGCAACGCTTGGTCATGGCGTGGGCGAAACTCGGCCCCTCGGCAATTTGCGCCGCCAGTTCTTGCGCCTCCGATAGCACCGCATCGGAGGCGCACAGGCGATTGAAAAATCCCCATCGCTCGGCTTCGGCGCCACCCATCGAGCGCCCGGTGTAGAACAGTTCTGCCGCCCGACCGGCGCCGATGATACGCGGCAGGATGTTGCACGCCCCCATATCGGCGCCCGCCAGCCCGACGCGGGCGAACAGGAACGCGACACGGGCGTCCTGAGTGCCAAGACGCAGGTCCGACGCCATGGCCAGTATCGCGCCCGCGCCAGCACACACACCATCCACGGCGGCGATAATTGGTTGTGGGCACGCCCGCATGGCCTTCACGAGATCGCCGGTCATGCGGGTGAAGTCGAGCAACCCCTGCATGTCGCCCGCCTCCTGCATCCGCACCAGGGGCCCTATGATCTCATGCACGTCCCCGCCGGAGCAGAAATTGCCGCCCTCGCCGACGATGACCACGGCCTTGACGGCATCAGCGTAGGCCAGCGCCCGGAACATATCGCGCAATTCGGCATAGCTTTCGAACGTCAGCGGATTCTTCCGCTCCGGTCGAGCGAGCGTGACGGTCCCGACTGCGCGGGCCAGCGACCACCGGAAGTGTTGCGGCGTCCAGGTCGCGAAATCGACCCGTCCGCGATCAGCGGGGAGTGCCAAGGCTGCCTCCGTCCTCTCTCTATTTCGCCGCGAGCCTGCGCTCATAGGCTTGGGCCAGCATCGTAGCCGGGAACAACAAGGCGAAATAGATCAGTGCGACCACGGTATAGGTTTCCAGCGGGCGGTAGGTGTCCGCGGTGATGAGTTGGCCCTGGTACAGCAGATCCGGCACCGCGATGGTCGAAACCAACGAGGTATTCTTCAACTGCGTGATGGACTGATTGACAAAGGGCGGCACCATGCGGCGCACCGCCTGCGGCAGGATCACCAGTCGCATCATGGTCCACCGGCTTAGGCCGAGCGCTCTCGCCGCGTCCCACTGGCCACGCTCGATCGAGACGATGCCACCGCGAAATATCTCGGCATAGAAGGCGCCGGTATAAAACGAGAGCACCAGTGTCGCGGCCACCAGCGCCGGGATCTGGACGTTGAGAATGACCGGGAGCGCGTAATAGAACCAGATGATCTGCACCAGCAGCGGCGTGCAGCGGAACACCTCGATGATCGCGATCAACGGCGCGTTCAGCAGCCTGGACGGCGACAGGCGGCCGATCCCGATGAGTAGACCAATCACGAGGCCGAGAAAGATGGTCCCGATGGTGAAGGCCAGCGTCACCTCGACGCCAGTCACGAACAGGCGTTCGTAGCGCCACAGAAACCCGAAGCTCCACTCGTAGGGCACCGGCGCTACGTCCGATAAATTCCTAGAAAGACATCTCTTTCGGCACGTCCTCGCGCCGTGCCCCGGCCTTCTCCAGGCCTTGCAGCATCCACTCCCGGATCTGCGCGGTACCCCTGTTGAAGTCGAGCCAGGCGTTGATCACGTCGACAAACCGGGTGTCGGGCTCGCGGCGGATACCGAGACTGCTCGGGAGCGCCATGATCGGGTCGCGCAACAGCACGAAGGTGCCGAGGTTGGGGTTCTTGCCCAGTGCGGTCAACGCCAGAATTGCGGCTAGGATATCCACGTCCACCCGGCCCGATTGCAGCGCCAGAATACAGTCGTCGCGAGTCTTGAAGGCGGTGATCTGCGACTTGGGGGCGAAGCGGCGCGCCGCCGTCTCATGCAGCGACCCGAGGTCGCAGGCGACGCGGATTTCGGGCTTGTTCAGATCCTCCCAGGTCGTGGGGGAGAAACCCTTTCGCGCGATGCAGCCGAAGGGATGGATGATCATCGGGTGAGTGAAGCCGATGGCAAGCGCGCGCGCCGGCGTGGGGTTGAGCGCGAATGCGAGATCGACCTTGTTCGCCTGTAAATCGAGCACCGAGTTGCCGTAAGTCGATTCGACATACTCCAGCTTGGCGTCGAACACCTTGGCGATGTCGAGCGCCATGCTGATCGCGGCCCCGCTCCACTCACCGGTGGCAATGTCCTTCTGGAAATACGGCAGTTCCCCGGGCAAGGCCGCGATCCGCAAGGTTTTGGTGCGATTGATCCGCTCGAACGTACTCTCGTTGGCGCCCTGGGCGTGCGCGGCGCCGACCAGGGCGGCGACGGGCGCCACGCCGGCGGCGACGGCCATAAAGCGGCGGCTGATGCGGTTGGTCATCGAAAGTCCCCCAGGTTAAATTCCAAGATACGCACGGCGCACGTCTGCATTGCCAGCGATGTCTCGGGCGGCACCGGACATCACCACACGCCCAGTTTGCAGAACATACGCACGGTCGGCGATCTCCAGCGCCTCGGCTAGTCGCTGCTCGACCAACAGAATGGTGACACCAAGGCCCCGGATACGCACGATGGCGGCCAGGATGTCATCGACCAGGCGCGGCATGATGCCCTGGCTTGGTTCGTCCAGCATCAGCAGTCGCGGCTGCGTCATGAGCGCCCGTCCGATTGCCAGCATCTGCTGCTCGCCGCCCGAGAGCGTTTCGGCGCGCTGCGCCAGACGCTCCTGCAGCCGCGGGAACAGCGAGAACACGAGGTCGAGCGGCTTGAAGCGGTCGGGGTCGCCCCGCTTGGCGTAGGCGCCCAGGCGGAGATTGTCCTCGACCGAAAGCCGCGGGAACAGACGGCGGCCTTCGGGGACGAGGTTCACGCCGAGGCGGGCAATCTGGTGCGGGCGGATGCGACGCAGGTCCTGGCCTTCGAAATCTATGGCGCCCTCGGTCGCAACCTGGCCCGAAATCGCCTTCAGCAAGGTGCTCTTGCCTGCCCCGTTGGCGCCGACCACAGCGACGATCTCGCCCTTGCCCACCTCGAGCGATACGCCCTGCAACGCGCGGAGGCCGCGATAGGAGGCGGAAACGTCCTCAAGCCGGAGCATAGCGGTCGCCCAGGTAGGCTCGGATCACGTCGGGGTTCCGCACGATCTCCTCGGGCGAGCCGATGGTAAGCACCCGGCCGAGGTTCAGTACCACAGCGCGGGAAATCAGTGGGAGCACGACCTCCATGACATGCTCGACCATGATGATCGTGATGCCCTGGGCCTGCACGTCGCGGATCAACTGGACGCCGGCTCGCGCCTCGGTGGGCGTGAGGCCGGTCAGCATCTCGTCCAGCAGCAGGAGGCGTGGCTTGGTGGCAAGTGCGCGCGCGACTTCGAGGCGGCGTTTCTCAGGCGGACTAAGGCCGTGGGCAGGGCGGTCGGCGCGGCTGGCGAGGCCGCAGAAATCGAGCGTTTCCATGGCGACGCGCATGGCTGGCGCGGTGCGACGCTCGCGTGCATACGCGCCGACCATGACGTTTTCCAGGACTGTCATGCTGTCGAAGCTCCGCACCACCTGGAACGTGCGGCCGATGCCCCGCTGGGCGCAGGTAACCGGACCGAGGCCCGAGATGCGCTCACCCGCGAGACGGATTTCGCCACGATCGGGCGTGACCTCACCCGAGATGCTGTTGAACAGCGAGGTCTTGCCGGCGCCGTTGGGGCCGATCAGGCCAAGGATTTCTCCTGTCGCGACCTCGAACGTCACCTCCACGTTGGCCGCGACGCCACCGAAGGATTTGCTGATGTGATCAACCCTAAGCAGGGCTGCCATCGGCCACTCCTTTCGGGCGGCGGCGAATGCCGAATAGGCTCACGAGGCCGGCCGGTCGCGCGAGAGCCACCACCACGATTACCAGACCATACAGCATGAGATCGACGCCACGCCCTGAGCCGCCGAGGTAGGAGCGGCTGAGTTCGCTGAGCGGCGTCAGCACGGCGGCGCCCAGGAACGGTCCCCAGAGAGTGCCTACCCCACCGAGCACTGCCGGAAGCGCTATCAGGATGGCGAGTTGTCCGTTCATGGTGCTGTCGGGGTCTATGTAGCCGACATACTGCGCGTAGATGGCGCCGCCCATCCCGGTGAAGAAGCCGCTGATAGCGGCAGCCGCCATCTTGCTCGGGAACACCCGGACACCCAGGCTGCGGGCGGCGATCACGTCGTCCTTTACCGCGCGCCAGGAGAAACCCCAGCGCGAGCCCTCGATGACCCAGGCGGCAATCCACGTGGCGGTGGCGAAGGCGAGCACGAGGTAGTGGTAGGGCAGCTTCTGGGTGCGGAACTGGAGCGCCACCCAGCTATCGCCCTTGAACGGGATATACACCCCCATGGCGCCGCCGACGAAATCCCAGTTGAGGAACAGCAGATATCCGATTTCGGCCACCACGACGGTGGCGATGGCATAGTAGTGGCCGGACAGGCGAAAACACGGCCAGCCCACCAGCAGCGCGATCAGGCCGCCGATCAGGCCCCCCGCGAACATGCCGACGAGAGGCGGCACGCCGAGCCGCACGAACAGCAGGGTGGAGACGTAGGCGCCGATGCCGAAATAGAGCGAGTGCCCAAGCGATATCTGGCCGCAATAGCCGCCAAGAATGTTCCAGGCCTGTGCCAGCCCGGCGAACAGGATGGAAATGATGATGAGGTTGCGGGTGTAGGCATCCGCGATCGGCAGCGGGAGCAGGATGAGGACCACGAGAATCACGGCGCCGATCCACAGCTCGCCGCGGCGACGGCGGGTAATGAGGTTGTCCATCACAGCTTCCCGAACAGCCCGCGCGGGCGGACCATCAGCACGATCATGTAGATGCCGAACACGCCGACCTGCTTCAGCGACGGCTCCAGCACGGCGGCGGTGATCGCCTCGACCTCCCCGATGAGCACGCCCGCCACAAGTGCCCCGAGCAGGCTGCCGAACCCGCCGAGGGCCACGGTGACGTAGGCGATAAGCGCGAAGTTGGCGCCGACATTGGGCGCCACATAATAGAAGCCCGCGAGCATGACGCCGGCCACGCCAACCGTCGCCGCTCCCAGGCCCCAGCCGAGCGCGAAGATGTGGTCCCGGTCGATGCCGATCAGCGCCACAGCGTCACGATCCTCGCGTGTGGCCTCCAGGGCGCGTCCGAATTCGGTGCGCGAGATCAGCAACAGTCCGGCAAACGCGGCCAGGCAGACGAAGCTGGCGGCAACCTGCGGCAGCGGGAGGTAGACGCCAGCAATTTCGGCGGTACGGCCGGCCAGCCAACCCGTGTTGATGCTCTTGAACTCGCCGCCGAACACGAATTGCGCAGCGCCCCGGATGAAGATGGCAAGGCCAAAGGTGACGAATATCTGTACCATGCCCCGGTTGAAGTTGACGCTGAGGGCGCGGGCGATGAGGCCACGATAAATCAGGACACCGAGCCCGAACAGCAGGATGGCCACGATCGGCAGCATCATCAGCGGATCGAGGCCAGCGTATTGCCAGATGACGAAGGCCGCGAACATGGCCAGCATCATCAGCTCGCCATGGGCGAAGTTGACGATGTCCATGAGGCCGAAAATCAGGCTGAGACCGGCGGCGACCAGCGCATAGATGAGGCCCATCAGCAGCCCGCCGATGGCGACCTGAAACACCATGGCGGTCATGTCTGGGACGCCCCCTCTCCCATTGCGGGAGAAAGGGGGCGTAAGGGGTGAAACGCCACTCTCGGAAACTGGACACGGCGGAGTTTCGCCCCTCCCCCGGCCCCTCCCTCAAGGGGCGGGGCGAAGCAGGCGGGCAACTACTTGCCCACGCCCCAAACTGTCTCCTGCACCGCGAGGTCGAACGGCCAGATCGTGTGGTATGTACCGTTGGTGACCTGCTGGACCACCGGCGTGCCCTCCGTGTTCTGCCCCGTCTCATCGAATTTGATGCCGGCCCAAGGCATGATGGTCTGGTTGCCCGGAACGTTGGTGGCGATCAGCGCCTTGCGGATGTCGTCGGGCTTGGCGGAGCCGGCACGGTCCACAGCGTCGGCCAGCACCATCAGCGCAGTGAATTCGCGCGAGGTGTTGTCGTTCAGATCCTTGTTGTTCTTCGCCTTGTAGACCGCGTTCACGGCCGGGATCGCCGGGCGCGATTTCGTGGCGTCAAGCGCGAAGCTGGAGCGGCTCATGACGCCCTCGGCCAGCGGGCCGGCGCCGGTGAGAAAGCCCTGCTCCTGGAAACCGGCCGCCTGGGCCATCACGGCCTTCGGCTTGTAGCCGATCTCGTTCATGGCGCGCAGGATCAGGATGGCGTCGCTGGTATAAGATGACGGCATGATGACATCGGCGTCGGCGGCCTTCAGTCGTTGCGCCTCGGCGGACAACGAGGGAGAGCTGGCGCGGTACTTGATGTCGGCGGCAACGTTTATGCCCGCCGCCCCAGCCAGCTTGCGCTGCACCGCGCTGCTGTCCGAACCGAAGATCGAGTCCTCGTAGAACAGCGCCACGGACTTTACGGGATGGCCGGTCTTGGCGCCGATATCCTTGAAGAACTGGAACATGGCGGCGGTGAACATCTCGTCGTGCGGGCTGGTGCGGAAGAACCATTTAAGGCCGCGCTGATTGAGGCTCGGTGAGGAGTTGTCCGCCGACATATAGGGCACCTCATAGCGCTCGGTGACCTGGCTGATGGTGGCGGCAGTGGCGCTGGTGTAGCTGCCGATGATGGCGACCGCGTGCTCCTGCGTGATGAGGCGCTCGGCTTCGGCGCGGGCCTTCTGCGGGTCGTTCTGGCTGTCGGCAAACACGATCCTGATGTGCGCGCCACCCAGATGGGCAAGGCCGCCGCCCTTGCCCATCAGCATCGGGATGGCGTCGTGCTTGTTGTTCAGCAAATCCTGCCCGACCTCCAGCACCGCCTTGGCGTCGAGGCCAACAGCGGCGCCATTGCCGGTGAGCGGATACACGGCGCCGATGACGACATCGTCAGCCGCGCGGGCCTGGCCGTGAACCACGACCGCGGCCGCCGCCGCAAGCAAGCTGGTAACAATACGCTTCATGCCAATCCTCATCTGCCCGTCGAAGGACAGAGGAATGCACGCGCCGCGCCATTCCCGCAAGGCGGGCTTGGTTAGGGAAAAAACCGGGCATTGGGGCGATCGACGGGTCTCGAACCCGCGACATCCAAGACCACAACCTGGCGCTCTACCAACTGAGCTACGACCGCCATCATGCCCGGGATCGGCGCTTTAAGCCGAACGTGCCTGCCGCGTCAATGCAGCGGTTTCGAAATGCGCGGATAAACGTCCGATTGCCTCGGTGAGCACGCTCTCACGTTTGCAGAAAGCGAAGCGGGCGTAGTGCCGGGGCGCGTCGGTTTCGTAGAAGGCGGACACCGGGATCGCGGTCACGCCGGCCTGCTCGGTGATGTGCTTGCAGAACGCGACATCGTCGCCGGTGAAGCCGAGTGGGGCGAAGTCGGCGGTGATGAAGTAGCTGCCCATGGCGGGCAAGACGCCGAAGCCGAGGCTGGCGAGCCCGGCGGCCAACACGTCCCGCTTGGCCGCAAGCCCGGAGGCAAGGCCGGCAAAATAGGCGTCATCCTTGGCGAGACCCACGGCGACCGCGCGTTGCAGGTTCGGCGGCGTGGTGAAGGTCAGGTTCTGGTGCGCCTTGGCGGCAATCGCGGCGAGTGCGCGAGGCGCGGTGATGTAGCCGATCTTCCAGCCGGTGAGCGAGAACGTCTTGCCGGCACTGCCGATGCGGAGGCAGCGGTCGCGCATACCAGGCAGCGTCATCAGCGGTATGTGCCGCCAGCCATCGAAAGTCAGATGTTCGTATACCTCGTCGCACACCGCATAGGCATCGTGGCGCTGCAGCAGTTCGGCGATGAACGCGAGTTCGGCGGCGGTGAACACCTTGCCGGTGGGGTTCATGGGCGTGTTGAGCAGGATTGCCTTGGTCTTGGGACCGAATGCTGCGGCCAGTTCGGCGCGCGGCAACTCCCATTTCGGCGGCACGAGCCGGACAATGCGCGGGATGGCGCCGAGCATCCGGATCACCGGTAGATAGGTGTCATACAGCGGCTCAATCACCACCACCTCATCACCGGGATCGAGCAGCGCCATGAGCGAGGCGGTGATCCCCTCCGTGGCGCCAGAGGTGACGACCACTTCGGTCACGGGGTCCACGTCCAGGCCATAGAAGCGCCGGTTGGTGGCGGCCACGGCCTCACGCAGCTCGGGCACGCCCGTGAGCGGGGGATACTGGTTGCGGCCGTCGAACAATGCGTCGGCGGCGGCCTGGATTACGTCGTCGGGACCGTCGGTGTCGGGAAAGCCCTGGCCGAGGTTGATCGCGCCGTGTCGGGCGGCCAATGCCGACATCACCGTGAAGATCGTCGTTCCGGTGGCCGATAACAGTGAATTGGGGGTTTTCACGGGGCAAGCTCCAGCTTCGTGGCGCAGCATCAGTATGCCGGCTATGGACGTCTGCCGCCAAAATAGGCATTCGCGCCCAGGAAGCGAGCGCGATTTCGTCAGGTAACATACGGGCGCGGGTCATTGCCGGGTGGCACGGACCATGCAAACCTTTGCTTCCGCCTTCCTCAGCATGGAATGCGCGGTCACAAACCATGGGGAGAGCGCCGGCGATGCCGACGCGGAGGCACGGATGAAGAAGATCGAGGCGGTCATCAAGCCGTTCAAGCTGGATGAGGTTAAGGAGGCGCTGCACGAGGTTGGCTTACAGGGCATCACGGTGGTGGAAGCCAAGGGGTTCGGACGCCAGAAAGGCCATACCGAGCTTTACCGGGGCGCTGAGTACGTGGTGGATTTCCTGCCGAAAGTGAAGATCGAGGTCGTATGCGACGACGATGTCGTCGAACGCGCGGTCGAGGCCATCGTCAACGCCGCCCGCACCGGGCGCATCGGCGACGGCAAGATATTCGTCAGCAACATCGAGGAAGTGGTGCGAATCCGCACCGGCGAGCGCGGCCAGGACGCGATCTAGCGATCGCACGTTAACAACGGATACGGAGCCGCGCAGGGTGGCTCCGAAGCATGACGAGGAATTTGGATATATGGCGAAAAAGCCCCTTGCCGCCCCCGCAGGCAACGAGAAGGTCAAGCGCATCATGGAGATGATGCGCGAGCATTCCGTAGAGTACGTGGACCTCCGTTTCACCGACCCGCGTGGCAAGTGGCAGCACACGGCGCAGCACGTCTCGACGGTGACTGAAGACGTGTTCACCGACGGGTTCATGTTCGATGGCTCCAGCATTGCCGGATGGAAGGCAATCAACGAGAGCGACATGATCCTGATGCCGGATACGGACACGGCGGTGATGGACCCGTTCGCGGCCAAGCCGAGCATGATCCTGATCTGCGACATCTTCGAGCCCTCCACCGGACAGGCCTACACCCGAGACCCCCGTGGCACTGCCAAGAAGGCCGCCGCGTATGTGGCTTCAAGCGGCGTCGGCGACACCGTGCTGGTGGGCGCCGAGGCCGAGTTCTTCGTGTTCGACAGCGTGCGGTTCGGCAGCGGCGGCAATTTCGCCAGCTACCACATCGACAGCATCGAGGGTCCGACTGCGAGCATGAAGGACTACCCGGAAGGCAACATGGGGCACCGGCCGTCGGTGAAGGGCGGCTACTTTCCCGTCCCTCCGGTCGATAGCGAAAGCGACCTGCGCGCCGAAATGCTCTCCACGATGGGCGAGATGGGCCTGCCGATCGAGAAGCACCATCACGAGGTGGCACAGTCCCAGCACGAACTGGGTACCAAGTATGGGCCGCTGGTGACGATGGCGGATCAGATGCAGATCTACAAATACTGCGTCCACAACGTCGCCCACAGCTACGGCAAGACGGCCACGTTCATGCCCAAGCCGATCTACGGCGATAATGGTTCGGGTATGCACACGCATCTCTCGATCTGGAAGGCCGGCGCACCGCTGTTCGCGGGCAATGGCTACGCCGACCTGTCCGAGATGTGCCTATATTTCATCGGCGGCGTCATCAAGCACGCCAAGGCGCTGAACGCGTTCACCAACCCCAGCACCAACAGCTACAAGCGCCTGATCCCCGGCTTCGAAGCCCCTGTGCTGCTGGCCTATTCCGCCCGCAACCGCTCTGCTTCGTGCCGCATCCCCTACACGACAAACCCGAAGGCCAAGCGGGTCGAGGTGCGCTTCCCCGACGCGTCGGCCAATCCGTATCTCGCCTACGCGGCACTGTGCATGGCTGGAATGGACGGGATCAAGAACCGCATCCATCCGGGCGACCCCATGGACAAGGACCTCTACGACCTGCCGCCGGAGGAGCTGAAGGGCATTCCGACAGTGAGTGGGAGCCTCCGCGAGGCTCTGGGCGCGCTGGCGGCCGATCATGAGTTCCTGCTCGCCGGCGACGTTTTCAACAAGGAACAGATCGAGAG
>JANXXW010000223.1 GCA_025350425.1 Rhodospirillales bacterium | reverse complement strand
GGCGCGAATGGAGCGGTGAACAATCGGCGGTGAGTTAGCGATCTCCATATTGGTCGGACATACCAGCAAGCCGACAACTTCTCGCTGTATTGGTTGAGCCCGGACCAGTCACTGCTGCGATGGGTCGACAGCTCAGCGCATACAACTGCGATATGATGGTCGGTGGTGGCGCTGACGCCAACCAGGGTCATGTATTCGAGCCACGGCCGAGGAATGACGATCATGGCGCGAGTTTTTATTACCGGCTCATCAGATGGTCTCGGCCAGATGGCGGCCCGGCTCCTGAGCGAGCAGGGTCACGCCGTGGTGCTCCATGCACGCAACCAAGCCCGCAAACGTGACGCCATTGCCGGCGTGCCCCGAGCCGAGGCGGTCGTTGTCGGTGATTTCATGAGCATCGCTCAAGTCCGCGACGTGGCGGAACAGGTGAATGCTCTCGGCCAATTCGATGCAATCATCCACAACGCGGCCGTGGGCTTCCGGGAGCGCCGACGCATCGAGACGCAGGATGGTTTGTCGCACGTGTTCGCCGTCAACACGCTCGCTCCCTACCTGCTGACGGCACTGATCCAACGGCCTCGGCGTCTGGTCTACGTCAGCTCAGAGCTCCATCGGCGCGGTGACGCGAGCCTGGTTGACCTGAACTGGCAGGATCGGCCGTGGCGTGGCAATCAAGCCTACTCCGACACGAAGCTCCATGTGGCGCTGCTCGCTTATGCCATTGCCCGCCGCTGGCCGGAAGTTCGAAGCAACGCGCTGGAACCAGGTTGGGTGGCCACGAAGATGGGCGGTGCGCACGCGACCGGCGATCTGGACGCGGCACATCGAACCCAGGCCTGGCTCGCCGCTTGTGACGATCCGGCAGCGAACGTGACGGGCGACTATTTCTTCCATATGAAACATCGCAAGCCCAGCGGCGCCCTGCACGATACTGCGCGCCAAGACATGCTGCTGAGGGAATGCTCGCGCATCAGCGGGGTATCGCTGCTCGATCAATAAACCCGTCTTTGCTTGTATTCAGACATTAATGGCAGGCGGTTACATAGACGCGATCACCGGTATCCCGCCGCCTGCAACTCGAATAACTCGGCATACCGCCCGCCTTGCGCCACCAAATCCGCATGCGTCCCACTCGCCTCCACCCGGCCGCCGGCCACCACCAGGATATGGTCGGCCATCCGGACGGAGGAGAAGCGGTGGGAAATCAGGACCGCCGTGCGGCCGGCACTCAGCGCCTTGAAGCGCTCGAAAACCTCGAACTCCGCGCGGGCGTCCAGAGCGGCGGTCGGTTCGTCCAGGATCAGCACTGCCGCGTCGCGCATGTAGGCACGCGCAAGTGCTACCTTCTGCCACTCACCACCCGATAGCTCCACACCGCCGCGAAAGCGTCGTCCGACCATCTGGTCGTAACCAGCCGGCAGTCGGCCGATCACCTCATCGGCGCGTCCACTTGCGGCGGCGTGCTCAATCTTGCCGCGGTCGGTGCGATACCCGATGCGGCCGACAGCGATATTATCGGATACGCTCAGGTCGTAGCGCACGAAGTCCTGGAAGATCACGCCGATGCCGGCACGCAGGCTATCCAGGTCGTAAGCGCGCAGGTCGTGGCCATCCACCAGGATGCGGCCCTCTTCCGGGTCGTAGAGCCGGGTCAGCAGCTTCACCAGCGTGGTCTTGCCGGCGCCGTTCTCACCCACCAGCGCCAGCACCCGCCCGGCCTCCAGGTGGAAGCTCAAATGGCGCATCGCCCATGCTGGCGCGTCCGGGTAGCGGAAGCCGACGTCTTGGAACTCGATCCCGCTGGCCAGGGTGGTCGGGAACGCGAGTCCGCCCGGTGGCGAGACGATGGCGGCACGCATGTCCAGGAACGAGAACAGATCCTGTAGATACAGCGCCTGGCTGGCCAGCGACGACAGCCCGGCAAGCACTCCCGCCAGCAGCCCGCGTAGCCGCAGGAAGGACGCCCCGAGGAAGGTTAGGTCGCCCACCGTCAGCCCGCCCGCGACCGCGCGCCAAGCGAGGTAGGCATAGGCCGCGTAGTAGCCCACCGTTCCCAACGCCGCCAAGGACGCGCCCGATGCGGCCCGGCGCAATGCGAACGCTGCATTTTCTTTTTGCATCGCCACCGCCAGTTCGCGGTATCGATCGATCAGGAAGCCGTGCAGGCCAAACAGCTTGACCTCTTTCGCGGTGGACACGCTGGCGCCGGTCTGGCGCAAATAGTCCAATTCCCGCCGATCGGTGGTACGTTTGACGTTGATCGCGTAGGCAAGGCGGTTGAACCGCACTTCACCGATAAAGGCCGGTATTAGGGCTGCTGCCAGCAACAGGATCAGCCAGGGCGCGTAGGCGGCGATCCCGGCGGCAAAGCCTGCCAGGGTGACCAGGTCCTGCGCTTGGCCCAGCAGCAGGCTGACCAAGCCGGAGCGGCCGCTGGCCTGCCGTCGGGCGCGATCGAGCTTGTCCTGGGTCTCGCTGTCCTCGAAATCGCGCAGGTCCAGCGTGGCGGCGTGCTGCATCAGGCGCAGGCTGGTTTCGTCGCTGAACCGGTCAGATAGCAACTGGTCCAGCAGCGACACTGCGCGGCCGAACGCATCTGCCAGCAACGCCAGCAGCAGCTCGGCGCCCAGAAGCAGGCCCAGCCTCCATAGGTCGTCCGCTGGCTCCGGCAGCCGGGACCGGCGCACCACCTCATCGATGATCAGCTTGCCGACGAACAGCGTGGCGATGGGCAGCACCGCGCGGACCAGGCGCAGGCTCGCGGTCGCCAGCGTGAGCGCTGGGCTGGTGCGCCAGATCAAGGCGATGAAGGGCGGTAAGGTGCGCAGTGCACCCAGCCGGTCGCGGATAGAAGGGCGGCTCACTTGCTTTTCGCCGTCCGCCCGCGAGCCCGCCCGGTCGGCGTATGCAAGTCATTCGGCTCAGTCTGTAACCAGTCCACAAAAACGCCCCAGTTCCGGATCGTCCTGCAACGCCGCAGGCTCCGCCAAATGGCGCGCGATCTCGCCTCCGTATAGCGCGCATCAATGACGAAGTGACAGATGTGGTGCTGGTGACGGGTGCCACCGCCTCCCGCATCGGTCGGCGAGGGCGGTCCGTCACCGCCGTCTTTGTGGCGGAAGATCTTCATGCTTGCCCACGCCTTAATGAGAGTGCTGGCGACCGAGAAACGCTCGTCCGACAGGAGCCTCTGCATCCGGGGTAGGGTTAGCACCGCCGTCATGAACGGCGCCGCAATGTCGCGATCTGTTCTGTGACGAGGCTCAGCGACCGGTGTGGCTGCGAGCTTTGGATGGTTGACACATTGTAAACTCTCCCACATCACGCAGGCGTCGCGGGACACCGAAGCAGACCAAACAACGGGGACTAACCCATCCCGCACCAAAGGAGAATCGTCACGTGAAAACCGCTATGTCCACAACTGCCCTGGCCCTGATTCTGGCTTGCGCGGCCGGTTCGGCTTTGGCCGAAACCTCCGGCAAGAGGATCGCTTTGTCGAACAATTATGCCGGCAACTCATGGCGCCAAGCTATGCTCCAAAGTTGGGATAAGGTGACCAAGGCCGCGGTGAGCGACCATAGCGTCGCCGCAGCCGACTCCTTCACCACTGCCGACAAGGAAGTGCCGACTCAGGCCGCCCAGTTACAGAATCTAATTTTACAGGGCTACGACGCGATCGTCATCGACGCTGCCTCTCCCGAGGCCCTGAACGGCGCCGTCAAGGCGGCATGCGACGCCGGCATCACCGTTGTCTCGTTCGACGGCACGGTCAGTGAGCCCTGCGCCTATCGCGTCGGCATCGACTATGTCGGCATGGGCCGGAAGCAGGTTGACTATCTCGCACAGCGGCTGCCCGGCGGCGGCAACCTGCTGGAGATTCGGGGCCTTGCGGGCACCTCGATCGACGACCTGATCCATCAGGGCATCGCCGACGGGGTCAAGGCGCATCCCAACTTCAAGGTCGTGGGCTCCGTTACCGGCAACTGGGACGAGGCGACGGCCCAGAAGGCGGTTGCCACCGTGCTGCCCTCCATGCCGGATATCGTGGGCGTGGTCGACCAGGGCGGCGACGGCTATGGCGCGGCCCAGGCGTTCAACGGGGCGGGCAAGAAAGAGCCCATCATCATCATGGGCAACCGCCAGGACGAGCTTGCATGGTGGAAGCAGCAGCGCGACGCGAACGGCTACGCTACCTCGTCAGCCTCCATCGCGCCGGGCGGAGTGACGCTGGCGTTCTGGGTGGCCCAGCAGATCCTGGACGGCAAGAAAGTGCCGCACGACATCGTTTTCCCGGCGCTTGAAGTGAATCAGGACCAGTTGGACGCGGCCTTGAAGGCAGCGCCAGTGGGTGGCGTCTACAACACCGAGTACAGCCAAGCGGATGCCGTGAAGGCGGTCGCGGCCAGCGGAACGAAGTAGCTCTGCGCAGTCCGATGACGGTGAGCCAAGCCGTACGTGGCGAGGTCGTGCGCTTGGCGGCAGTAACCAAAAGCTTTGGTGCCGTGCGTGCCCTCGCCGGCGTCGATCTCGCGATCGATGCCGGCGAGTGCCTGGGCCTGGTTGGCCATAACGGGGCCGGCAAGTCGACGTTGATCCAGATCTTGGCCGGCACGGTCCCCCCGTCCAGTGGCGAGATCGTTGTGGGCGGAGCATTGCGGGATGCGTATTCCGTGGTGCTGGCACACCGCCTCGGTATCCGTTGCGTGTTCCAGGAATTGTCGCTCTGCCCCAACCTGACTGTGGCGGAGAACACCCGGGTCATGCACCCGGCGATCCGCGGAATAGGCTGGCGGCGTCGGGCGGGGCGGCTGATCGCTGACCAACTCGACGCGGTCTTTCCCGGGCACGGCATTGCAGCCGATGCCACCGTCTCGGAACTGTCGATCAGCCGTCGCCAAATGCTCGAGATCGCTCGCGCCTTCAGCGTGACCGACACGCCGTCGCGGCTGGTCATCCTGGACGAACCGACCTCCTCGCTCGATGCGGACACGGCCGGCCAGCTGCTCAGTTTCGTGCGGCGCTTCGTGGCCGATGGCGGCGCCGTGATCCTCATCTCGCATATTCTGGGAGAGGTTTTGGATAACTGCGATCGTATCGTGGTCATGCGCGACGGGCTCGTGGTGGCAAGCGAGCCGGCGCGGGCTTTCGATCGCAGCCGGCTGGTCGAAACCATGGGAAGCACCCATTCCTCCGAGCCGGAGCCTGCGGCAAACGTGGCCCGACTTCAGAGCCAGACGCCGGTGATGGTGCGGGCCCGCCCGAGGCGGCAGACCGACGCGGTCGAACTTATGGCGCATCAGGGCGAGATCATCGGGCTCGCTGGTTTTTCGGGCCATGGCCAGACCGAATTGCTGATCGAGGTGTTCGACGCTGCTGGACGTGGCACGCCACGGACCACCGTTAAGGCACCGGTGGCGCTGGTGGCAGGGGACCGCCAGGCGGATGGGGTCTTTCCGCTGTGGTCCATCGCCGAGAACATCACCGTGCGCTCGCTTGCGGCGTTGCGGCGCGGCCCGCTGATCTCGCCAGCGCGCGAGCGGGCGATGGCGGAGGACTGGAAGCGGCGGATCGGCATTCGTAGCGCCGATGTCGGGAATCCCATCCTGTCGCTATCCGGTGGGAACCAGCAGAAGGCGTTGTTCGCTCGGGCACTCGGCTCGGATGCGCGCATCGTGGTGATGGACGATCCGATGCGCGGGGTCGATATCGGCACCAAGCTCGACGTGTATGACCTGATCCGCGCCGAGGCGGCCGGTGGGCGCACCTTCCTCTGGTACACGACCGAGACCGAGGAACTGCAAAACTGCGATCGCGTCTATGTCTTCCGGCATGGACGCATCGTGGCGGAGCTTAGCCGCGCGGAACTGAACGAGCAGCAACTGATCCGCGCGTCGTTTCGAGACGTCGCGTGAGTGCCACAGCCGTATTCGGCCTGACACCGGGCCGGCTGGCGCGGACGCTGTTGCCGGCGTTGTCCCTTGGTCTGGTGTTGCTGGCTATTTCCTACTTCAACCCGCGCGCCATCAGCTATTTCGGTTTCACCCTGATGCTGAACCTGGTGGTGCCGATCGCGCTGGCGACCATCGCGCAGATGTTCGTCATCGCCGGCAACGATCTCGACCTGTCGATCGGCACGTTCGTGGGGTTCGTCGGCTGCGTCACCGCCACCTGGCTGCGCG
>JANXXW010000219.1 GCA_025350425.1 Rhodospirillales bacterium | reverse complement strand
CCCTGCCCACGTTCCTGATCGGTATCCTGCTCATCCTCCTGTTCGCCGTCGTGCTCGGATGGCTGCCGAGCTTTGGGCGCGGCGACGTGGTGCATTTCTCGCACTGGAGCACCGGCTTCCTGACGGTATCGGGACTCAAGGCGCTGATCCTGCCGGCGGTCACGCTCGGGTTGTTCCAGATGACGCTCATCATGCGCCTGGTGCGGTCGGAGATGCTGGAGGTGCTGCGTAGCGACTATGTGAAATTCGCCCGCGCGCGTGGGCTTTCGCAACGCGCAATCAATTTCGGCCACGCGTTGAAGAACACGCTGGTTCCAGTCATCACCATCGTCGGCCTGCAGCTTGGCGGCCTCATCGGCTTCTCGATCGTGACCGAGACGGTGTTCCAGTGGCCCGGCATAGGACTGTTGCTGGTGCAGTCCATCCAGGTGGCGGATATCCCCGTCATGTCGGCATACCTACTGCTGATCGCGGTGGTGTTCATGGCGATCAACCTGATCGTTGACCTGCTGTATTACGCCGTCGATCCGCGGTTGCGGATGAGTCGCCGCGTCACGGTCAGCGCGCGATGAGCATCACCCGGCCGACACGTGAGAAGGGCGCATTGGCGAGGTTCTTCGACAGCGACTTCTTTTACGCTTATCGCCGCTCACCCATTGCCATCGTCTCCTCGCTGATCGCGGCGATCTGCCTGTTCGGCGCGCTGCTGGCGCCATGGATCGCGCCGCACAACCCGTTCGACCTCGCCAGCCTCAACCTGCTGGACAGCTTCAAGCCGCCCGCTTTCATGGCCGAGGGTGAGCGCGCCTATCCGCTCGGCACCGACGACCAGGGCCGCGACATGCTGTCCGGCATCATGTATGGCGCACGTATCAGCCTCGAGGTCGGTATCCTGTCCGTTGCCCTGGCGCTCGTGGTCGGCGTCAGCTTAGGGCTGCTCGCGGGCTATCTCGGCGGTACCGTGGACGCCGTGCTGATGCGAATGGCGGACGTGCAACTGACCTTCCCCTCCATCCTGATCGCGCTGTTGGTGGACGGCATCGCCCGCGCTTTGCTGCCCCGCGAATTGCACGAGGCGCTGGAGCTGTATGTGCTGGTGTTCGCCATCGGCATCGCGCTCTGGCCGCAATTCGCCCGCACCGTGCGCGGCTCCACGCTGGTGGAACGGGGCCGGGAATACGTGATGGCGGCGCGGGTGATCGGCCTGTCCTCACCGCGCATCATGCTCAGCCACATCCTGCCCAACGTGCTCGGCCCAGTGCTGGTGATCGCCACCATCAATCTGGGCCAGGCGATCATCGCCGAGGCGACGTTGTCGTTTCTGGGCGTCGGCCTGCCGCCGACCCAGCCCTCGCTCGGCACGCTCATCCGTATCGGTAACGACTTCCTGTTCAGCGGGGAGTGGTGGATCACGGTGTTTCCCGGCATCGGGTTGGCGGTGATGGTGCTCGCGATCAATCTCCTGGGCGACTGGCTGCGAGACGCCCTCAATCCACGACTACGCTGACAGGACCGATCCGATGGCTTTGCTGGACGTGCGTGACCTGACCGTCGAGTTTCCGACCCGGCGTGGCCTCCTGCGTGCGATCGACAATGTGTCGTTCTCGATCGAGACCGGGGAAATCCTGGGTGTGGTGGGCGAAAGCGGCGCCGGCAAGTCGCTGACCGGGGCGTCGATCATCGGGTTGCTGGACCCGCCGGGGCGGATCGTCGGCGGGCAGATCCTGCTCGACGGCAAGCGCATCGACAATCTTTCGCCCGAGCGGATGCGCGCCGTGCGCGGCAAGCAGATCGGCGCCATCTTCCAGGATCCGCTGACCACGCTCGACCCACTGGCCTCCATCGGCAGCCAGTTGACGGAGACGATCCAGACCCACCTGCGCCTGTCCGACAGGGAGGCTCGCGAGCGGGCGATCAAGTGGCTGGAGGAAGTCGGCATACCCGGTGCCCGCGCCCGCATCGACGCCTACCCGCACGAATTCTCTGGCGGAATGCGGCAACGCGTGGTGATCGCGCTGGCGTTGTGCGCCGAGCCTCGTCTGGTGGTCGCGGACGAGCCCACGACGGCCCTCGACGTATCGATCCAGGCGCAGATCATCGAATTGCTGAAGCGCCTCGCGCGGGAACACGGCATGTCCGTGATGCTGATCACGCACGACATGGGCGTGATCGCCGAGACCGCCGACCGGGTGGCAGTGATGTACGCCGGGCGCATCGTCGAGATCGGGCCGGTGATGGATGTCGTGCGGCATCCAAAGCATCCCTACAGCGAGGGATTGATGGGCAGCATTCCCTCGCTCGAACATCGGGTGGAACGCCTGCGCCAGATCGACGGCGCGATGCCGCGCCTCAATGCGATACCGGTGGGGTGCCCCTACAATCCGCGCTGCCCCAAGGTGTTCGACCGCTGCCGGGTGGAACGGCCGAACCTGCTGGACGCGGGCGCCACGCAGTCCGCGTGCTGGCTGTATGACAAGGTGCCAGCCCATGTCTGACGTGCTCGAAGCGGCCCATGTGTCGCGCTATTTCGACGTGTCGAAACCCTGGCTGCAACGCGTGCTGACTGGTGGCCGGCGGGCCGTGCTGCGCGCGGTGGACGACGTGTCGTTCGCCATTCCCAAAGCCACGACCTTATCCCTGGTGGGCGAAAGCGGCTGCGGCAAATCAACCGTCGCGCGTCTGGCAGTGGGGCTTTACGAGCCGACTGCGGGCAGCATCCGTTTCGAAGGCCAGCCGCTTTCGGCCGCCCGCGCGCAAGCGTCGCTGCGGCGGCGGATGAACATGATCTTCCAGGACCCGTATGCGTCGTTGAACCCCCGGTGGCGGGTACGCGACATCGTGGCGGAGCCGTTGCGGGCGTTCAAGATACTCAACTCGCCGCGCGAAATAACAGCGCGGGTCGGCGAGTTGTTGACCCAGGTGGGCCTGTCGCCGGCCGATGGCGAGAAGTTCCCGCACGAGTTCTCCGGCGGCCAACGCCAGCGTGTGTCGATCGCGCGGGCGCTGTCGAGCACCCCTGACTTCCTGGTCTGCGACGAGCCGACCAGCGCGCTGGATGTCTCTGTGCAGGCCCAGATCCTCAACCTGATGCGCGACCTGCAGCAGCGCCTCGGGCTGACCTACCTGTTCATCAGCCATAACCTCGCGGTGGTCCGGCACATGTCGGACCGGCTCGGGGTGATGTATCTCGGCCGCATCGTCGAAATCGGGCCGGGCGAGGACGTGTTCCGCACGCCGCGCCATCCCTATACGCGGCTGTTGCTCGACGCGATCCCGGACCTCGAGATGGTTGGCAAGCCACGCACGCCCGTGGGCGGCGAGGTTCCGAGCCCACTGGCGCCGCCGCCGGGATGCCCGTTCCATCCACGCTGCCCGTTGGCGAACGACCGCTGCCGCGTGGAACGGCCCGATTACACTGTCGCCAGGGACACCCTGGTCGCCTGCCACGCGGTGGAAGAAGGGCGTAGTTGATCAAAGTTACGAGCCCGTCTTGTTCAGCGGCACGCTCGATGAGGTTGCGAGCTCGGTAGGCGACGATGTCGGGCGCTACGAGCGGCTGACGAAGATCGGCGCCGGGATCATGCGCCCTGGCCGGTCCGTTGCTTTCCAGATCGCCGAGATCGTGGCGCATCGTCGTTTGTTCGGATGGGCGCTTTTGGGCCGTTATGCCCGCGCCAAAAGACAGCCTCCATCGACCCAACTGTTGCAGGATACCTGAAACGGCGCCTAGGCTGCCGTCGAAGTCTGGGGACAGCTCCGCCTGTCTGGGAGATCCCGGTTTCGCGATAAAACAGACAATAATGGCGCAAAATGCGTCGTCCAAGGGGAGAAAGTTATGTCGGGCAAGCACGAGAGCAACGAAGTGCCATCGCGCCGGATGCTTTTGACTGGAATGGCCGCTGGCGCGATCGCGGTGGGGTCACGCGCGGCATTCGCGCAATCCGGAGCGCAGCCCAAGCCGATGCCTCCATCGACGGTGACCGATCCGCCGCGCGATTTCAGCCCCAACGGCGCGCCAACGACGTATTTCACCGATCCCGACGTGCTGACGATCGATCCCGCGTTCGATGGGCTGATCCAGGCAAACACGTCTATCACCCGGCTTTGGACGGGTGCGCTTTGGTGCGAGGGGCCGGCCTGGAACGCCCAAGGGCGCTTTCTTATCTGGAGTGATATCCCGAACAACCGGCAGATGCGCTGGATGGAAGATGACGGGCACGTCAGCGTGTTCCGCTCGCCGTCCAACTACAGCAACGGCAACACATTTGATTTCCAGGGCCGGGAAATCTCCTGCGAGCATCTCACGCGGCGGGTGACCCGTTATGAACTGGACGGCTCGGCCACGGTGCTGGCCGACAATTTCGAGGGCAAGCGGCTCAATTCACCGAACGACGTAGTGCCCCATCCCGATGGTAGCGTCTGGTTCACCGATCCGCCCTACGGGGGTCAGCTTTACGAGGGCGAGCCGGACGCCGCAGGCGGTCCCGGCAATGGCAGCGGCCGGCTCAACCCGCGTCTTGGTCAGCCCGCGGGTTTCACATCGCCAAAGCGTGAACTGCCGACCAACTGCTACCGCGTCGATCCGAGCGGCCGGGTCGATGTGGTCGTGACCGAGGCTCAGGTGCCTGACCCGAACGGCATCCTGTTCTCGCCGGACTACAAGCGGCTCTATGTCATCAGCACCGGCAAAGGCCCGGGCGACACCGGGCCTGGGGGCAAGGGCGACATCCATGTGTTCGACGTGGGTTCGGACAACAAGCCGTCCAACCAGCGGCTGTTCAGCGACTGCATGGTGGATGGCATCAAATGCGGTCCCGATGGGATGCGCTGCGACGTGGAAGGCAACCTTTGGGTTTCCAGCAACGCCGGCCGCAATGTTGGCTATAACGGGGTGACGGTGTGGAACCCGGCAGGCAAGCTGCTTGGGCGCATCCGCACTCCCGAAGTCGTGGCAAACGTCTGTTTCGGCGGCCCGAAGCGCAACCGACTGTTCATGGCCGGCAGCCAGTCGCTTTACGCCGTGTACGTGGGCACGCAGGGCGCATCACCCGGCTAGTCAGAGCGTCAGGGTCATCCCGTCCGGGTGCCAAAATCCGCCCGGACGGGATCTGGCTGAAGCACATTAAGCCAATGGTGTCAGCGCCATCTCTTCGAGCAGCTTTGGGGCCAGAAGCGGGTATTCCACCTCAGCCGTATAGGCCGATGACTCCTTGCCGAGGCGGGAGCTGAACAGCGTCAGATGCTCGACCTCGAAAGGCTGGGCACGGAACAGGTTGCGAGCCTGAACGAAGGCCGCGAGCTTGTCCGGCACCACCGAGCCACCGAGCCGCGCGAGCGTGACGTGCGGCGTGAAGCGCCGGCGCTCCGGCGCGAGGCCGGCGCGCTTCATGGCGGTCTCGACCTTGGTCTGGAGATGTTCCAGCGCCGGGTTACGCTCCACCCCGGCCCATAGCGTGGTCTCACGCCCACCCTTGGCGAACGTGCCGACGCTGGCCAGGGTGAGTGGGAACCCGCGGCCGCGCAGGGTGGAGAGAGCGAGATCGATCTCCTCCGCCTCGTGTGCCGCCACCTCGCCGATGAAGCGCAGGGTGAGATGGAAGTTCTCGGTGGGCACCCAGCGCGCACCGGGGATTCCGCCGTGCATGATTGTCAAGCGCTCGCGCAGGGACCAGGGAAGATCGATACCGACGAACAACCGCATGCACGCCTCCTGTGACTTACTCGCTTCGAACCAAGGCAAGCAATTTTTCGACCAGCGGCATGAGCCGCGCGACGTTCCGGCGCACGCCCTCGGCGTTCGGGTGCAGCCCATCAGCCTGATTGTACTGCGGCATCAGCACGAGACCTTCGAGGAAGAACGGGTCGTAGAGCAGGCCGGGACGTTTGCCGAGGCGGTCGAACACGGCGCGGAAGGCGCGGCCGTACTCCGGGCCGAAGTTAGGCGGGGCATACATGCCGGAAAACAGGGTCGGGATCTTGCGCGCGGCGAGAGTGTCGAGGACAGCGGTGAGGTTGGTTTCCATCTGACCGGGATCGAGGCCCCGGAGGCCGTCATTGGCACCGAGCACGACGATCGCGGCGTCCGCGCCGTCACCGAGCGCCCAATCGATCCGCGAGCGTCCGCCTGCGCTGGTGTCACCCGAGACGCCGCCGTCAATGATAGTGACGTCGTGGCCGCGAGCCTTCAGCGCCGCGGCGAGCTGCGTCTCGAACCCGTCAGATTTCGGCAATCCGAAGCCTGCAACGAGGCTGTCGCCGAACACGAGCAGCCGGACGGGGGCCGCACTGGCCGGGCTCAGCATGAAAACGAGGCAACCCAGGACGATCGCGGCTTTCCGCATCCACTTGCGCACGCCATATCGCCCTTTCATGGATGTCATCACACACTCTGCCGACACGCTTGCACACGCGCCCGAGTCGCCACCTCCGCTTGTCAGTGTCAGGGGATTGACGCTTTCGCTGGGAGCGGCGGCGGGACGCGTCGATATCTTGCGTGGCATCGACCTGGACATCGCGGCGGGAGAGGCGGTTGGCATCGTTGGGCCTTCTGGTTCGGGAAAGACCAGCCTGCTGATGGTGCTGGCGGGACTGGAACGCGCGAGTGGCGGAAGCGTCCAGGTGGCCGGATCGGAATTGACCGGTATGAACGAGGACGCGCTGGCACGGCTGCGTCGCCAGCAGGTGGGGATCGTGTTTCAGGCTTTCCATCTCATCCCAGGCATGACGGCGGTTGAAAACGTCGCTGTTCCGCTGGAACTCGCAGGCGACCGCCGGGCGGAGAAGCGCGCCATCGAGGCGCTGCGGGCGGTGGGGCTTGGCCATCGGCTGGGCCACCTGCCCGGCCAGCTCTCGGGCGGTGAGCAGCAGCGCGTGGCACTGGCCCGTGCGTTTGCCGCCCGCCCCCGGCTGCTGCTGGCCGATGAACCGACCGGAAACCTTGACCGCGCCACCGGAGCGGCGGTCATGGAGTTGCTGTTCGCGATGCGGGCGGAGGCTGGCAGCACGCTGCTGCTGATCACGCACGACCCGGCGCTGGCGGCGCGGTGCGGGCGGGTGATCGAAATGGCGGACGGGCGGATCGTCGCGTGATCTTGCTCGCGGCCAAGCTGGCGCGGCGGGAGCTGCGTGGCGGCATCAAAGGACTGCGTATCGTGCTGGCTTGCCTGGCGCTGGGCGTGGCGGCCATCGCCGGCGTCGGGTCGCTGCGAATTGCCATCGAGGCTGGGCTGACGCGCGACGGGAGCCGCGTCTTGGGCGGCGACCTGGAGATTGAGGGCGGCTCACAGCCACTGCCAGACACCTTGCGGACCTGGCTGCACGATCGCGGGGCGCGGACATCGGACGTGGTGACCACGCGCTCCATGCTGGTGGCGGCCAGCGGCGAGCGGCAACTGGTCGAGTTGAAGGCGGTGGACGGCGCCTGGCCACTGATCGGACAGGCCATGTTCGATCCGCCGCAATCCGCGGTGGCGCCGGGCGTAGCGGTCGAGCAGATCGTGATGGATCGCCTGGCTCTCAAGCCAGGCGATACCGTGCGCCTGGGCGACGCGAAGCTGGTGGTGCGCGGGGTGCTGACCGAGGAGCCGGACCGTGTCTCGGGCCTTGCGGTATTCGGCGCCCGCGCATTGGTGGACATGGCGGATCTGGCTCGGGCCAACCTGCTGCAGCCGGGCGCCCTGGCCAATTACCATCTCCGCCTGCTGTTGCCGCCGGGAGCGAACCCGGTCCAGTTCACGGCCGACATACGCACGGCATTCCCGAACACGGGCTGGCGCATCCGCAACGCCAGCGACGCCGCACCCGGCGTGGTGCAGTTCATTGACCGCACCAGCCTGTTCATGACGCTGGTCGGCCTGTCCGCCCTGCTGGTGGGCGGCATCGGCGTCGCCAATGGGGTGAAAGCGTGGCTGGAGGCACGAGCGCGCACCATCGCGACCTTGCGCTGCCTGGGTGCGGCACCTCGACTCGTGTTCCTGATCTGCCTGCTCCAGGTGATGGCGCTGGCAGCGGTTGGAGTGATCATCGGAGTGGTAGCTGGCGCGTTGCTGCCATGGGCGCTCGGCGGTCTGCTGCGAGGCATCCTGCCGGTGCCGCCGATAGATGGAGTGTATCCCAGGCCATTGGCCCTCGCCGCATTGTTCGGGATGCTCACGGCGGGGGTATTCGCGCTGTGGCCGTTGTCCCGCGCCATGCTGATCTCGGGCGCTGGGCTGTTCCGCGACGCCATCCTGCCGACCGGTGTCCGTCCGCCGGCCAGCGTGGTGGCGGGCACGGTGGCGCTCGCGGCGGCCCTGGTGGGGCTTACGGTGCTGACCTCGCCCCAACGCGGCTTCGCGCTCGGCTTCAGTGTTGCCGCCATCGCCACGCTGCTGCTGTTTGCGGCCGGCGGCTGGGCGGTGGTGAGATTGGCGGCGCTGGCGCCGCGTCCGCGTGCCGCCTGGGCACGGCTCGGGCTGGGCAATCTGCACCGGCCCGGCACCGGCGCGCCTCTGCTGCTGGTGTCACTCGGGCTGGGGCTCTCGACGTTGGCGGCACTGGCGCTGATCGAGGGTAATTTACGCCACCAGATCGCCGACCAGTTGCCGGCCAATGCGCCGAGCTTCTATTTCATCGACATCCAGAACGAGCAGATGGCCACCTTCAGCGCTGTGCTGGCCCGCGACAAAAACGTGCGGGAGGTGCGCGAGGTGCCGAGTCTGCGCGCCCGCGTGGTCGCGGTGAACGGCGTGCCGGCGGAACAGGTCCATACCACGCCCGATACGGCCTGGGCGTTGCGCGGCGACCGGGGCCTGACCTACGCCGCCGCCGAACCGGAGGGGACGCGGCTGGTCGCGGGTGATTGGTGGCCGGCAAACTACGACGGCCCACCGCTGGTCTCGTTCGACGCCAGCATCGCGCGTGGCTGGGGGGTGAAGCTCGGTGACATCATCCGCGTCAACGTGCTGGGCCGCGACATCGACCTCAAGGTCGCCAGCCTGCGCGACATCGCGTGGCGCAGCCTGGGCCTCAACTTCGCGATGGTGGCGAGTCCTGGCCTGCTGGAACACGCGCCGCACATGCACATCGCGACGGTGAAAGCGCCGCCGAGTTCCGAAGGCGCGTTGCTGCGCGAGGTGACAGACGCGCTGCCGAACGTGACGGGGATACGCGTCGCGGACGTGCTGAAGGCGATCGGCGACTTGTTGGGCCAACTCGCGACGGCACTCGCCGCCACCGGCTCGATCACATTGGCGGCGGGTGCGCTCGTGCTGGCGGGCGCGGTCGCTGCCGGACAGCGGCGCCGGATCGCCGACGCGGTCATCCTGAAAAGTCTCGGCGCTACCCGCGGCCAGATCAGCGCCGCATGGCTGCTGGAGTTCGGCGTGCTCGGGCTTGCGGCCGGCGTGCTCGCCTGTCTCGTGGGGTCTGGGGCGAGCTATGCCGTTACGCACTTCGTGATGGGCACGGACTGGACGTTCCTGCCCGGCACGCTTGCGTTGACAGTTGTAGGGTGCATCGTGCTGATGTTGGGTTTCGGATATCTCGGCACGGCAGCGGCCTTGCGCGTAAAGGCCGCACCATTGCTGCGGAACGAGTGAAACCGTGTTAATCTGGCGTCAAGGGCCGCATGCTTGAACAAAGGGTGGACGGTTCCAATTTTCATGTCGACAGGCATATTTGCCTGAACGAAAAAGGACATACCATGGCCTTCAGTCCCGACTATCGGGCCTACCCGGGCGCCCAAGGCAATTCACAGACGACCGCGTTGCTCGATGCCGGGCTGCGCTCCTACATGTTGCGTGTCTATAACTGGATGGCGTCTGGACTGGTGCTGACCGGCATCGTCGCATACGGCATCGTCAACGTGCCGTCGCTGTTCGATGCTTTCTACCCTTTGGTGCAGACACCGCGCGGCATGGTTCATGCGCCGGGCGCGCTTGCCTACATCAGCATGTTCGCGCCGCTGGCCTTCACGTTGGTGCTGAGCTTCGGCATCAACAAGCTGTCCACGGTCACGGCACAGGCGTTGTACTGGGCATTCTGCGTGGCGATGGGCGCCAGCCTGACCACGATTTTCCTGGTCTACACGCATGAGAGCATCGTTCAGGTGTTCTTCATCGCCGCCGGCACCTTTGCGGCCATGAGCGTCTACGGTTACACGACCCGGCGCGACCTGACCAAGCTCGGCAGCTTCTGCATCATGGGCCTGTTCGGCGTGATCATCGCGAGCCTCGCCAACATGTTCATCGGCAGCTCCGGCATGGGCTTCATCGTCAGCATTGTGGGCGTGCTGGTGTTTGTTGGTCTGACTGCCTGGGACACACAGCGCATCAAGTCCGATTACGTGAACTTCACCCATGCGTATGGCCAGGATATGGCGGCAAAGCGCAGCGTGATCGATAGCCTCGGATTGCTGTTGAACTTCATCAACCTGTTCCTGCTGATGCTGAACCTCTTTGGCAATCGCAGCGGCAGATAAGGTTCAGGAGTAGCTTCTCCTACACGCAAAGGGCTCCAGCACTGATGTGCTGGAGCCCTTTTTCTTTGTATGCAGCAGGCAAGAAGTTGTCCCTGCCCACAAGACGGTTACGGCGAGTTACGCGGCCTTCAAGAACTCGGCCAGCTTCGCGACGGCGCTCGGCTTATCGGTTTGATCCAGCGCACCCAACTCAGCCGCGAGACGGTCCATGGCCGCCTCGTAAATCTGACGTTCGGAGAAGCTTTGATCAGGCTGGCCGGCGTTGCGGTGGAGGTCACGGACGACTTCGGCAATCGCCAGCGGATCGCCGGAGTTAATCTTGGCTTCGTATTCCTGGGCACGGCGCGACCACATGGTGCGCTTGATGCGGGCACGGCCCTTCAGTATTGCCAGCGCCTCATCGAAGGTTTTGCGGGTCGCGAGCTTCCGCAGGCCAGCAGTGCGGGCTTTGGACACCGGGACACGAAGCGTCATCCGGTTTTCCTCGAACGTAATGTGGATCAGTTCGAGCTTGTGGCCAGCGATCTCCTCGCTGGCGATCTTCTCGACCTTGCCGACACCATGGGTGGGATAGACGACATAGTCGCCCTCGACGAAGTTTTCC
>JANXXW010000073.1 GCA_025350425.1 Rhodospirillales bacterium | reverse complement strand
ATCAAGCGCCACCTCGGGCAACTCAGGCGCAACGGGATACAGGTCGCATTCGACATTGCCGCGCCCCCCCATCTCGTCCGCGCCTTCGGTGCGCGCCAGCACTTGGCGGCGGGCACGGCCGAGGAAGATTTCGGTGGGGTTGGCGCGGCCGGGCTCGACGCCGCCAAGGTCGGGCGTCTCCGCCGACAGCCGCGTGGACCAACCGGACGCGGGCAGCGCGCGGGCAGCTTGCAGGGTGGCGTCGAGCGGCGCCTCCAACGGCGCGCGTCCCGCCACCAACTCATCGAGTCGCCGTCGCAGGCCGCGTGCGCGGGATCGCCCGCCTTCCGCGCCAAGCAACCAGCGGCGCAGTTCGGCAGCCTCAAGTCCCGAGAGTTGGGCCGCGAACGCGCTGTCCGCCGCATCGAACACATGGTGCCCTTCGTCGAACACGTAGCGCACCGGCACGGTCGTGTCGTCGATCCCGCCCCACGCCGCCTGCGCCATCACCAGCGCATGATTCGCGACCACAAGGTCCGCTCCGCGCGCCCGGCGGATGGTGTGCTCGACGAAGCACTTCTTCCAATGCGTGCACGCCGCGTGGATGCATTCGCCGCGCCGGTCGGCGAGACCCGACAGCGTCGCCTGCCCGAACAACTCCGCGAACCATCCGGGCAGGTCCCCGCCTTGGAGATCCCCGTCCGCCGTCGCCGCGATCCATCGCGCCACCAACCCAAGTGGTATTGTGGTCGCCGCCGCGCCGGTCTGGGAGGCGTTCACCGCGTCCTCGAAGTTGAGCAGGCAGAGGTAGTTCTCTCGCCCCTTGCGGATCACCACGCGGCGGCGGCGCTCGGCGGGGTCGGGGAACAGGCGCGACAACTCGCCCTCGATCTGGCGTTGCAGCTGCCGCGTGAAGGTGGAGATCCAAACCGAGCCGCCGTTGCGTTCGGCCCACAGGCTGGCCGGCGCGATATAGCCCAGCGTCTTGCCAGTGCCGGTGCCGGCCTCGGCCAGCACCAGATGCGGGTCGCCGCGCTGCTCGCGGGGCGCGAATGCCGCGGCGGCGGCGGCGGCGTAATCGGCCTGCCCCGGACGCTGCTCGGCGCCCGGTCCGAGGATCGCGGCCAATCGCGCGCGCGCCTCGGCGGGCGGCACCGGATAGGCCGAGGGCGCGGCCGGCGGCTGCGTCTCCTCCCACTCCGGCAGTCGCTTCCACGCCCGCAGAGCGTCGGCGGACGGCATTGCCGCCGGCTCGCCGAGGGCTGCCACCACGAACGGCGTCCAGGCCCAGCCGGCCTGCCCCATGCGCGCGGCCAGCCTGGCGGCATCGCGGTTGAGCGGCAGGGTGCGCCCGGCGGCCAGACGGGCCAGCAACGTCCGCGCCATTTCGGGGAGCGCCGATGCCGCAGCCTCGTCGCCATGTGGAAGGTCCATGTCGAGCGCCAGCGCCATGCCGCGCGGGGTGGGCGCCACCGTGTGCGCGGGCATCACGAACGCGAACAGCTCCAGCAGGTCGAGCGCCGGCCAGTCCCGCGTTCCCAGCCGCCGTAGCGTTGCGGGCGCATGGATCAGCATGGGCGGCGGCATTTCCCGCAAGGCCATCGCCACGTCGCCCGCCGCAAGGTTAAGCACCTCGCCATCGGTGGTCAGGATCGCGGCCCGGCCGACGCCTGTCACCAGCGCCGGGGCGTCTGGCACAGCCAGACCCGGGCGCTCCGGCGTTGCTGAAAAACTCATGGAGTGTAGTATAGAGAGACACTTGGATTGACCAAGGCACCCCCCCTCCCTACCGTCTGGTCATGTCTGAAACACTTCGCAAAGATGCGCCTGTCCTGCCGATCGCACCCCGCTCCTGGCCGTTCGAGGAGGCGCGGAAAGTCGTCGCGCGCTTGGCTGCATCCGGTAAATCCGAGGCGCTGTTTGAAACCGGCTACGGCCCGTCCGGCCTGCCGCATATCGGCACGTTCGGCGAGGTAGCGCGAACATCGTGGGTGCGGCACGCTTACACCGTGCTCACTGGCAAGCCTTCGCGCCTCATCGCCTTCAGCGACGACATGGATGGGCTTCGCAAGGTGCCCGACAACGTGCCCAACAAGGAAATGCTGGCGGGATATCTCGGCCGTCCACTGACCAGGATCCCCGACCCGTTCGGCACCCATGACAGCTTCGGCGCCCACAACAACGCGCGGCTGCGGGCGTTCCTGGACGGCTTCGGCTTCGACTACGAATTCGTATCTGCCACCGAGTACTACGCCACCGGCCGGTTCGACTCGGCTTTGCGACTCGTGCTCGAGAAGCACGACGAGATTCTCGCCGTGGTCCTGCCGACGCTCGGCCCTGACCGCCGCGCCACCTACTCCCCCATCCTGCCTATCCACCCCCGCACCGGCCTCGTGATGCAGGTTCCAATCGTGGCGTGGGACATTCCGGCCGGTACCGTGAGCTGGCACGACCCGGATGGCGGCGCGCTGATTGAAACTCCCGTCACCGGGGGCACCTGCAAGCTTCAATGGAAGGCAGATTGGGCGATGCGCTGGGCGGCACTCGGCATCGACTACGAGATGTCGGGCAAGGATCTCATCGACAGCGTCCGTCTCTCAGGCAAGATCTGCCGCATCTTCGGCGCCCGCCCGCCGGAGGGCTTTACCTACGAACTGTTTCTCGACGAGCAGGCCCAGAAGATCAGCAAGAGTCGTGGCAATGGCCTTTCCGTCGATGAATGGCTGCGTTACGCCCCGGCGGAAAGCCTGTCACAGTTCATGTTCAACCAGCCGCAACGCGCCAAGCGGCTGTATTTCGATGCCATTCCCCGCGCCGTGGACGAGTACCTCGCCAACGCCGCGAAGGCGCCCGCTCAGACCGAACTGGAACGCCAGGACAACCCTGCTTGGCACATCCACGATGCCCACGTGCCGCAATCGGCCACCAGCCCGATCTCGTTCGCGATGCTGCTGAACCTCGCCAGCGTGGTGAACGCCGACAACGCGGAAATCCTGTGGGGCTTCATCCGACGCTACGTCCCTGACGCCTCGCCGGAGGATATGCCGCTGCTGGCACGCCTCACCGATCACGCGGTGGCGTACTACGTGGACTTCATCCGCCCCACCAGGCAGTTCCGCGCGCCCGACGACAATGAACGCGCGGCGCTGGAGGATCTCGCCACCGAATTGCGCCACATGCCCGCCGATACATCCGCCGACGATGTCCAGAACCTGTTATACGCCATCGGCAAGCGCCACGCGTTCCCCGAACTTCGGGCATGGTTCGGGTGTCTGTATCAGGTGTTGCTGGGCCAAGCAGATGGCCCGCGTTTCGGGCCGTTCGCGGCGTTATACGGCATTGGGGAAACGGTGAGCCTGATCGAAACCGCATTGGCACGCCCCGGGCGTACCGATCAGGAGGCCTAAACCAGCACGATGGGAGGGTTTAAGAAGTACCTGCGTCACCTGCCGGCTTTGCTGGGAGTGGCGCTGCTCGTAGGCGCGATCTACGTGGTGCAGAAGGAATTCCGCAGTCTCAAGATCGCTGACATAAAGTTGGCGCTCTCGGCTATTCCGCCCCGAGCGTTGGTGATCGCGTTCGGCTGGACCATCCTGTCCTACGGCATCCTGACGTTTTACGACCGCCTGGGCACCTACTACGCCGGCAAGCCCGTTAGCTATCGCCGTGTGGCATTTGCCTCGTTCTGCGCCTACGCGCTGTCCCATAACCTCGGTTTCGCCGCGGTGTCTGGCGCCGCCGTGCGCTACCGCCTGTATGCCCATTGGGGACTGACACCGCTCCAGATTGGCAAGGTGGTGGCATTCTGTAGCCTTACCTTCGGCCTCGGGGGCATGGTGCTGGGCGGCATCATCCTGTTCCTGGAACCGACCGCGATCCCATTCTTCGGCACCAAGCTGCCGTTGGGCGCGCTGTACGGGATCGGTGCTCTATTATGGGCCATCGTGCTCGCCTACGTCGTGCTGTCACGCATCTTCGGCGTGGTCACGATCCGCGGTCACCTGATCGAACTCCCAGGCTGGCGCATGGCGATCGTGCAGGTCTGCCTGGCCACGCTGGACGTGGCTGTCACCGCCGCCATCTTCCATTCCCTGCTGCCGCCCGCCCCCGGACTCACCTATCTGCGTTTCCTCGGCGTCTACGTGGCTTCCTACAGCGCCGGGCTGGCCGCAAACCTTCCCGGTGGGATCGGGGTGTTCGACACCGCCATGCTGCTCGGCATGGAGCCATATCTGGCCCCGCCGCAGACCATCGGCGCCATCCTGATCTTCCGGCTATACTATTATATCATCCCCCTGTTCATCGCCGGCGGCCTGTTCGCCGGCAATGAGATCCTGCTGCGTGGCCGCTCGCTGGTGAAGCGCGGCGAAAAGCAAGCGGCTCGTCCTGCTGGTTCGCGTTGGAGCGAGCCGGATTTCGCCATTGCCGCCGCCACCGGCGCGGTCGCCATCTGCGGCGCGCTGCTGCTGATCCTCGGCGCCATTGAGGCCCGCCCGGATTTCTCCTGGATCGACCCCGACTTCGCCGAGGTCGCCAACTCCGCCGGAGAGTTCATCCCATCACTGATCGGCGCCGCCTTGATCGTGCTCGCGGTGGCCATGTCCCGCAGGGTCACGCTCGCCTGGGGCACCACCATCGTGCTGCTTCTGCTAGGCGCGGTCTACACGGTGGCGCAGGGCGAGTCGCTCTGGGTGCCCGCCACTCTGGTGATTGCCACGGTGCTCATCGCGCCGTTCCGTACCGCCTTCTACCGTCACGCGACATTGCTGACCGGCAAGCTGGACAGAACCACCGCGATGCCGCTGTTCGCGCTGGTCTGCTGCATCCTGGCCCTGGCCGCGTTTGAGCCGCATGTCCGTTGGCTGTCCAACAACTCGTTCTGGGAAGTCATTCTCTCGCCAGACGTGCCCAACTCCCTGCGCTTCACCGTGGCCATCACCGTCGTGCTTGCTTTGGTCGCAATCTGGGGTCTGGTCCGCCCCAGCCGCGTGCGGTTCCTGCCGTGGGACGCCGAGGCACGGTTGCGCTATGCCTCACTGGGCGGCAACCCGCCGGCATCAGCCGACGGCGTGGTCTGGGGCGAAGCGGAACGCGCCGGCATCCCGTTCCGCCGGGTGGGCCGCGTGTTGCTGGGGTTGGGCGATCCCGCCGGCATGGAAGCCGACCGCATCAGCGCCGTATGGCGGCTGCGCGACCTTGCCCAGCAGGAGGGGCTGGACCCCGCCGTCTGGCGCGCCGAGCGCGGCTTGCTGAAGGTGTATGGCGATCTCGGCCTTGCTGCCCTGCCGCTGGACGAGGCCGGCCTGCCCCGCGCCGAGGACAATACCAGCGACTTTCCGGCCCGCCACTTCCTGGTCTGTGTCGCCGAACGCGACCTTTCGGTATTGCTGCCGCTATTGCCGGAATTAGCCGGTGGGAAGGAAATGTAACCAGCGGCATAGTCTCCATGCTCAAGGGCTGGCATGCCACTTGCATGTTTACTAATGTTCTGTTGGTGGATGGGAGGCAATCACGGGTGCAGGCTGAGGCAACAGGCGTCGAACTCGTGGCGGTTTCGAAGCTATTCGGCACAACCACCGCCGTGGATGGCATCGACTTGCGTATTCCGGCCGGCAGCTATTGCTGCCTGATCGGCCCGTCCGGCTGCGGCAAGACCTCGACGTTGCGCATGATTGCGGGCCACGAGACACCGACCGCCGGAGACATCTTGATCGGCGGCGCCAATGTCACGATCCTGCCGCCCGCCAAGCGGGGCACCGCGATGATGTTCCAAAGCTATGCCTTGTTCCCGCACCTCTCCTGCCTCGATAACGTCGCCTTCAGCCTGAAAATGCGTGGCGTCGGCAAGGCCGAGCGCCGCGCTCAGGCCCGCGCCATGCTCGAACGCGTGCAATTGGCCGACCTCGCCGAACGCCGCCCCGCCCAGCTCTCCGGCGGCCAGCAGCAGCGCATCGCACTCGCCCGCGCCCTCATCACCAATCCCAGCGTGCTCCTCCTGGACGAGCCACTTTCGGCGCTCGACCCGTTCCTGCGGGGCCAAATGCGGGAGGAGTTGAAGCGCCTGCAACGCGAGATCGGCATCACCTTCATCCACGTCACCCACGCGCAGGACGAGGCTATGGCGCTGGCCGATCTTGTGGTGGTCATGGAAGGCGGCCGAATCCTGCAGAGCGGTAGCCCGCGTGAGGTGTTCGAGCGTCCGAACACCATTTTCGTCGCCCGCTTCCTCGGCGGCCATGTCGTGCTTCAGGATGGTCCGGTTCGCATCGCCATCCGTAGCGACCGGATGCGCCTGATGCCGCCCGCCAACCTACCTCTTGGCTTGCCGGGCGAAGTCACCGCCGTCGAGTATCACGGCCCATTCGTGCGACTCGGCCTGCGCGACGATGCTGGCGCCACGCATAATGTGCTGCTGACCGAGACCGATTTCTACGCCTATCCCGTGTCGCTTGGAGACCGCGTGGTCGCCGGCTACGCGCCCGAAGATGTCCACGTCCTGCCGAACTGAAGGAGCCGACCCATGGCCAAGATCACCCGCCGCCACATGCTCAAGGCCGCGTCCGCCACCGCCGGCGTCGCCGCCGGATCGGGCGCCATCACTGGCTTCCCGACGATATGGGCGCAGAACATCAAGAACATCACGCTGCGCCAGATCGGCACGGGCGTCTCCAACATCAACGCCATCGCCGACAAGTGCAAAGCCGACCTCGGCATCACCTTGCAGATGACGGCGCTCGACACCGACGCCACCAACCAGCGGGTGGTGACGCAGCCGAACAGCTTCGACATCGCCGACATCGAGTATTTTAGCTGCAAGAAGGTGTTCCCGTCCGGCGTGCTGCAGGCGATGGACGTGAGCAGGATCAAGTACTACGACAAGATCGTTCCGCTGTTCATAACCGGCAAGCTGACGCCCCAGAGCACCATCGCACAGGGCACGGCACCGCACACGGTCGGCTTCGTCGATTCCAAGCTCTCGAAAACCTTCTCGCCCAAGCCGACTGAGTGGATGACGTTGATACCGACCATCTATAACGCCGATACGCTGGGTATCCGCCCCGACCTCGTCGGGCGTCCGATCACGATGTGGAAGGATTTGCTGGACCCCGCCTTCAAGGGCAAGGCCGCAATCCTCAACATCCCGTCAATCGGCATCATGGACGCGGCAATGGTCTGCGAGTCGATGGGCGCCATCAAATACAAAGACAAGGGCAACATGACGAAGCCCGAGATCGACAAGACCATGGCGGTGCTCACGGAGGCCAAGAAGGCTGGCCAGTTCCGCGCCTTTTGGAAAAGCTTCGACGAGAGCGTCAACCTGATGTCGTCGGGCGAGGTGGTGATCCAGTCGATGTGGTCGCCAGCCGTGGCAGCCGTTCGCTCCAAGGGCATCGCCTGCACGTTCCAGCCCCTGAAGGAAGGCTATCGCGCCTGGGGCGGCGGCCTCGGCATTGCCAAGCATGTCGGTGGGTTGCAACTGGAGGCTGCCTACGAATACATCAATTGGTACATGTCCGGCTGGGTGGGCGCCTACCTCAACCGCCAGGGCTATTACAGCGCCGTTCTGGACACCGCGAAGGCCAACATGAAGCCCGATGAGTGGGCCTATTGGATGGAAGGCAAGCCCGCCGCCACCGACATCATGAGCCCCGAAGGCAAACTGATGGAAAAAGCCGGCTCCATCCGCGACGGCGGCAGCTTTTACGAGCGCATGGGCCACGTGGCGTGCTGGAACTCGGTGATGGATGAGAATCGTTACATGGTCCAGAAATGGAATGAGTTTGTGGCTGCCTGAACGAACGCCAAGCCAGGGTTTACTTGATGGCGAGTGCCCGGGGCGGCACGTTGGACATGGTCGTGAAATCAAACCTCGTACAACGTGCAGCGCAACCCCGCTCGGGCACTCTGCCAGGCTTCGCCTCACGCCATGGCTGTCGGTAACTGGTCTGGTTCGAGTATCACTCAAACATGGACAGCGCGATTACGAAAACTGAAGCTTGTTGAAGCCGCACCCTCGGAATGGCGAGACCTCCATGCAGAAAAGTGATGATTTTGCCGCAACTTGCTTTGTCATTGCGAGCCGCCCCTTGGCGGCGTGGCAGCCCGGCGCTTCACAACCCGACCCTGCAAAGCGCTGGGTCACCGCGCCGCTTCACTTCTGGTAATAACCCGGGATGTCGTAGCGTATCGGTGTTTTCTTTGGTGCGGCTCTCCACGCATCTGAACCAATGCAGCCGAACATGAAGGTGTCCGGCGCCCGCGCCTCCTATCTTCAAGCTTCTCCCCTCGCCGTTATCCTGGGCGTCTTTCTTCTCATCCCGATCGCCACCATCGTCGTCGTCAGCTTTTGGGACTACAACGAATACGAACTCATCCCGGGCTTCGTGCTACAGAACTACGTCGACGCGCTCGGCTCTGCGGTCACCTGGCATACTTATCTCGCCACCATTCGCTTCGCCGTCATCGTCTGGACGTTCACCCTCGGCATCGGCTTCACCGTCGCCTACTACCTCGCGTTCCATGTCCGCAGCACGCTCTGGCAGATGCTGCTGTTTCAGCTCTGCGCCATTCCGTTCCTTACGTCGAACATCATCCGGATGATCTCGTGGATTCCATTCTTGGGACGCAACGGAATTATCAATCAGGCTTTGCAGAACCTCCACATCACCGACCAGCCGCTCGAATTTCTGCTGTTCTCGGACTTCTCCGTCGTGCTCGCCTTCGTGCATCTCTACACACTCTTCATGGTCGTCCCGATCTTCAACACGCTGATGCGGATTGATCGCCGACTGATCGAGGCCGCGCGCGATGCCGGGGCCGGCGCATGGTCGATCCTCATCGATATCATCATCCCGCTGGCGCTTCCCGGCATCGCTATCGGCACTATCTTCGTCGTCACGCTCGTGATGGGTGACTTCATTACCGTGCGCCTGATGAGCGGCGGGCAAAGCGCCTCGGTCGGCCTGATGATGGCGAACGAGATCGCGTTGCTACAATATCCCGCCGCCGCCGCGCACGCGGTGGTACTGCTGCTGACTGTGCTGATGATGGTTTGGGCCATCCTGCGCGTCGTCGACATCAGGCGCGAGCTGTGAGCCAGCATCGCGGGCCCGCGCATGGCCTACTCACGATCTTCTTCGCACTGTTCGTATGCTTTCTGTACGGCCCCACCATCACCATCGCGATCCTGTCGTTCCAGGGGCCGGATGGCGGGCTCACCTTTCCAATGAACGGTGTTTCGATCCATTGGTTCGCCAATCTGTTCCAGCAACAGGCGGTCGGCGACTTCGGCGGCTCGTTCGCTCGATCGATTATGCTGGCGACGATCACGATGGTGCTCACCGTCGTGATCGCGCTGCTTGCCGGCCTTGCCTTCCGCCGCCGCTTCCGTTTTTCCAACACACTGTTCTATCTCACCATCGCCAGCCTGATCGTGCCGTCCATCCTGGTCAGCCTCGGCATTGGATTGATGTTCAACGTGGTTGGCATCCAGCCGACATGGTGGGGTTCGGCACTGGGCGCGCATCTCACCTGGACGCTACCGTTCGGCGTACTAATCATGTTCGCAGTCTTCAACCGCTTCGACCGCTCGTTGGAGGAAGCCGCGCGCGACCTGGGCGCGACACCATGGCAGACCTTCCTCCACGTCGTGCTGCCGCTGATCGCACCGAGTCTCGTCGGTGTGGCGTTGTTTGGGTTCACATTGTCCTACGACGAATTTGCCCGCAGTCTTATGTCCGCCGGATCCGACAACACGCTCCCGCTCGAAATCTACGGCATGACCACGAACGTCACCACGCCAGTCCTCTACGCGCTCGGCACGCTCACCACGATATTCTCGTTCGTCGTCATCGTGCTGTGCGGAACCATCGCGGTTGCGTTGCAACGTCGCGCGACGAAAATCTAGGACGGGGCCTTGGCCAACAATCCCCAGAACCTCGCAATCTCCGTCGTCGCATCGATTCCAGCGGCGACCACGAACCGATCTAACGGCGCTCCCGCCTGAATGGGATAACCGTGCGCCATTCCGGCGATAGTCCATTCCTCGACTGCCGGACCGCTGGCCCTCCCCCATGCGCGATGACGCACGCCGCCTTCCCGCGTCTCGTCCAGGACGGGTCCCGTGCCGAGGTCAGCGAGCCCGCGCCACTGTGCGACCAGATTGTCGGCGTTCAGCGGATCGACCGTATGGTCAGCGCCACCCTGCCAAACAGACAGGCGAGGGTAACGCCCGGTATGGCTTGGCGCAGATGCTCGTGCCGCGGCGGCCCACTGCGTCGGTCCGAGGTCGGAGCCCGCATGGGCCATCCGACTCATCGCGGACAGCACGTTGCTTGCTGCTGCGACCGGCAGCCCCGCGACCACGGCGCCCGCCGTGAACACCTCCGGATAGGCTGCGAGGCACGCAGCCGCCATTGATCCGCCGGCGGAAAGCCCGACGACGAACACGCGCCTTCCGCCCGTGGCGAAACGTCGCTTAGCCACCGCCACCATCTGGCGAATCGATAGCACCTCGCCCGATCCGCGCTTGATGTCACCCGGACGAAACCAGTTGAAACAACGACCAGAGTTGTTCTCCAGCTTCTGTTCCGGCAGCACGAGCGGAAACCCGAGTCGGTCGACCAACGCCACCCATCCGCTGTCCCGCGCGAAATCCAGCGCGTATTGCCCGCAGCCATGCAACACCACCACCAGCGGTGCCGCCGGCGCGATCACGCGCGGCGCATACAGATTCATCGTCAGCCGGCCCGGGTTGCTGCCGAATACGGCAACTTCCGAAAATCCATGGGTGGGAACGAGCACGACACGCTTCCGCCCGATCGCAGCTTTCGCAACTGGCTGCGTGACGACAGGCATCAGCCACGACGCGGCTCCAACGAGCCTCATCGTTTTTTTCCAATCGCGTTTAAAGGATCGCACGCGCTTTAAGCCACGGCTGAGAGGTGAGCGGCTCAACTGCCCTCCGTTTTCCTAGCACGTGCGGCCTGTTGGGCTGCGCGGCGCGCACTCCAATTTTTAAGGCTTTCGCGCGACGACGATTGAACGCGCCATACGCACCGCCTGCCGCACGGTTTCAACGCACCCGATATGGTTGGCCAGAAGCAGGACGATACACGCATCGAGCTTCCGTGATGCCTCCGTATCGAGATCGAGATGCGCGTCCACCAACGTCTCGAACAGCAAATCGGGATCGTCGAGGCGAGGCTCCGTCATCAACGTCATCACGCGGCAATGTCCGCATGGCCGAGAACCCTGTCGCGTGCGGTGCGGATCGCCGTTACATCGAAGTGCCGCCACCGCGCCGCGACATGCTGGTCCGGCCGGATCAGCACCACGCACCCACGCGTGGCGGCGTATCGGCGCATTGCCTCTACCGCATCGAGCGGAACCCACACGATCCGTGGCCCGGCAAGCGCCACCTCGGGAAAGTCGGAGATATCTCCGAACAGCAGCAGCGAGAAATCGTGCCGCAACTCGCGTAACAGCCAGCCACCGCGCAGCGGGGCGTCGATCGCCGGCGCACCCGGAGGCACACCGCCTTCCCACAGGTCCGCGTCCGCCGTGTTCAAGGGACTGCCGTGCAATGTCGCCGGTCGCGACAACCGGCCGGAATTGACTAGCGGGCGGGCAAAGGCATGGTGTTCCGCCAGATCCAGAACCGCATCGCGATACGCCTTGGCCGCCGCGTTCTTGGGTGTGATGAAATCCGTACTTCGCGTGGAGTTCAGGATGTTCTCGTCTGCCGCCGGAATGCGCTCGGCGTCGTAACTGTCGATCAGCGTCTCCGGCGCCTCGCCATCCAGTATTGCCGCGAGTTTCCACGCCAAATTATCCGCGTCCTGCGCGCCCCCGTTGCCGCCCCGCGCGCCGAACGGGGATACCTGGTGGGCGCTGTCGCCAAGGAACAGCGTGCGCCCGTGCCGGAACCGCTCCAGCCGCCGGCATCGGAACGTGTAGACGCTGACCCATTCCAGTTCGAAAGGCTTGTCCGGCCCCAGCATCTCACGCACCCGTGCAGTCACTCGCGCCGGGTCCTTCTCGGCTTCCGGGTCCGCGTCCCAGCCGAGCTGGAAATCGATCCGGTATACGTCGTCGGCCTGGCGATGCAGCAGCACCGAGCCGCCACGGTGAAACGGCGGATCGAACCAGAACCAGCGCTCCGCAGGGAAATCCGCCTTCATCACCACGTCGGCAATCAGGAACCGGTCCCGGAACACCTTTCCCACGAACGGCAGCCCAAGACTGTCGCGCACGAAACTGCGCGCGCCGTCGCACGCCAGTAGCCAATCGACGTGCAATGTATGCCGTCCGTCCGGCGTCTCGACCTCGATCGCTACACTATCAGGATCGTTTGCGACGCCGACTACCCGGTTGCGCCAGCGTATGTCCACCTTCCCGGTATCCCCACACGCTTCCACCAGCCATTGCTCAATATAATATTGCTGCAGGTTCACGAACGCCGGGTATTCATGCCCCGGGTCCGGTAACAGGTTGAATTCATAGACCTTACGATCCTGGAAAAACACTTTACCGACATTCCAGGTGACGCCCTTGGCCAACGCCTTGGCTCCCAGCCCGAGACGGCCATAGATCTCAAGCGTGCGTTTCGCGAAGCAGATCGCACGGCTGCCGACCGAAACAGTGTCGTCGTCGTCCAGCACCACCACGCGATGCCCGCGCTGGGCGAGATCAAGTGCCACGGTCAATCCAACCATCCCGCCGCCGACCACGATCACGGGGTGGCGAGCGCCTGCGTCGCTGGTAGGGCGATAGGCGTAGCGCGGTGAGGTATAGGTGGATTGCAAGCTAGGCCCCGATCTCCCCGTCCCTCGTCTTGCCTTCCAGCGCCCGCCACATCTCGACGTCGCGTTCCGCCGTCCAGATACGCGGGATATCGTGCCCACTCGCCTCGTCGAACGCGCGGGAAACGTTGAACGGCATGCAGTGGTCGAAGATCACCCAGTGCCCGAATTCCGGCCGCATCTTCGCCATTGCCTCCTCGTAGATCGCGTGGAGCCCACCGCCCTTGGCAACACCTTCCTTCACGATCCCGAACAGCCGGCTGGTGAATGCCTCGGTGCCGTCGAGCGCTTCGGCGACCTCCTTGGCGTTCAGCAATGCGCGGCCTCGTCCCGGCACCATCTTCTTCGCCCCAAGCTCGCGCAGCTTGCGGATCGTGCTGGGCCAATCGGTGAAATGCGCGTCTCCACAGTAGGGGGTCGCGCCGAATTCCACCGTGTCGCCCGCGAACAGCACGCGCTCCTTGGGGAACCATACAATGGTGTCGCCCGCCGTATGCGCCCGGCCGATCTGGATCACCTGGGCCTCGCGCTCGCCGTACCACACCGTCATGCGGCCATGGAACGTCTCACTCGGCCAGGTCAGTCCAGGGATGCCGTCGCGGCCACGGAACAGGCGCGGGAAACGGCCGATCTCGCTATCCATGTCCTGTTGACCGCGCTCCACGATCAGGTTTCGCGTGACGTCCGAGCAGATCACGGAATGGGCGGGATAGCCGGACGCGCCAAGCACACGTACGGCATGATAATGCGTCAGCACAATCCGATCCACCGCCAGCTTCGTGACCTCGGCCACCCGTCCCTGAACCTCGGCGGCCATGGCGGGCGTGGCCTGCGCATCCACCACCGTGACGCCCTTCGGACCGACGATGATGCCACTGTTGGGATCGCCCTCGGCGGTGTAGGCGTACAATCCCGCGCCCAGTTCGTCGAACGAGACCTTTTTCTCCGTCATGTCGGTGGTCGAGGCGAAACCGGACATTGCTTTGTCTCCATGACTCTGTCGCGACACAGACCACTCAAATCGTGACAGGATAGCAAGGCCGCAAGCGCCGGCAACCATGGAGGGCTCACATGCAACATCTAATACCGATCGCTGAACGCATCGCGGCACGGCTCCGCGCCCGGGGTGAAACCGTGGCGGTGGCGGAATCGTCAACCGGCGGCCTGATATCGGCGGCCCTGCTGGCGGTCCCTGGCGCTTCCGATTATTTCCTGGGCGGTGGCGTGATCTACACGCGCATCGCCCGCTACGCCCTGCTCGGCCTCAGCGACGATGCGTTCGTCGGGATGCGGTCAGCGACCGAACCGTATGCGCTCGTGCTCGCCCGCACCGCGCAGATGCGCCTGGAAGCCACATGGGGCCTGGGCGAAAGCGGCGCGGCCGGCCCGACCGGCAACCGCTACGGCGATGCTCCCGGCCATATGTGCGCCGCCGTCGCCGGCCCGGACGAGGCCAGCGAGACCATCGAGACCGCCAGCGCCGACCGCACCGGCAACATGCGCGCCTTCGCCGTCGCCGCCATGGCGCTGCTAGAGCGTCATCTTGGCTAGACCGCCTCGACCGGCCCACGCCGATCGGGCAAATCCCAAGCTAACAAAAAGAGAACGTTCCATGCCAGATACGACAGCCCCCGAGGCTGCTCCACTCCCTACTCCGCAGCAACTTCCGTTGTTCTACAAGCGTGTGGTGGGCGTTAACGCGACGATGCATGGCGACCTCCGGCTCGACCGCGGTGTTGGTTACGGTTTCAGCTCGGAGGCGCAATCCGTGCCGCTGGGGCTGGGCGAATTCGAGTTGGCCGCGCAGCATTACCCGATCGTGTTCACGTCCGGCCCAGCCCCGATGCCGATGGCGCTGCTCGGGTTGCGACAGGGCCAGAACCTGTTCGTCATGCCGGACGGCACCTGGCGGCCGAATTGCTACATCCCGGCCTATATCCGCGCCTTTCCCTTCATCTTTGTAGAGGATGGCGCGGCCAAGACTACCTATGTCGGCGTGGAGCCGGATGCAGCCTGCCTTCGCCACAACGTCGGGATGAAGCTGTTCGAAGACGGCAAGCCCAGTGGCACGTTGAACGAGGCGATCGGCTTCTGTTCCACTTACCGCGACAACCTCATTGCCGCCGGCGTACTTTCCAAGGCGCTCGAAAGTGCCGGGTTGCTGGCAGAGGAGGAGGCCAACATCAACTTCACCAGCGGCGGCAATGCCCGCATTCGGGGCTTCAAGCTGCTACCGCCCGACCGGCTGGGCAAGGTCTCCGACGAGACGTTCCTCGAATGGCGCCACAAAGGCTGGCTCGGGCCGATCTTCGCCCACCTTCACTCGGCCGGCCGGTGGGCAAGGCTGATCGAGTTCGGCGCACCCGAACTGACGAAAGCCGCCTAAGGGGTTACTTCCAACTCGCTACTTACTTCGCCTGGTCTGGCCGGACGTGCCCGTGATTCTACCCAGGCTACGGCACCGGCGTGCGCCTCGAATACCTGCTGATCCCGTTGGGGTTTGGTCTCGGCGCGTCGCTGGTCGCCTACGGCGTCACCATCGCCGCCACAGCTTTGTGACTACAATCGTTGAACTTGTCGCATTAGGCGCTTACGTCGGTGGAATGAAACGCTCCCATTCCAAACTAGTACGAACCAACTCTTTTACTTTGGCGTTTCGGCTATGCATCGTGGCGGCCCTCGGGCTTGTTCCCATGATGTTCGCCCAGGATGCCCAGGCCGCCGGCGACTGTCCTGCCCTCCCGCGCAAGGCTGTCATGCCGCCGGACGCCGTGCCGGCATCGCTCTATTTCCCCGAATGGAAAACCCAGGTCGATACATTGCAGGCGAACCTGTCGCACCAAGACCTCGCGTCCCGCCACCTCGTATTCGTTGGGGACTCACTGACCTTCAACTGGGTCGGGTATCCCGACATTTTCAAACATTATTATGGTCAGCGCGCGCCGCTCAATCTCGGCGTATGGGGCGACCGGACCGAGGGTGTCCTGAAGCGGCTGGACGGGGAGATGGTCGGGCTTCAGCCACGTCTCGTCGTGCTCCTGATCGGGACGAACAACACGGCGACCGGAAGCAGGCCGGAGAACGTCGCGCTGGGGGTCGCTGAGATCGTGCGCCTGATCCATGCCCGGTCGCCAACCAGCCGTGTCCTGATCGTGGGCATCCTGCCTCGTGGCTTGAACCCCTCCCCGCTCCGCGACGCGAATGCCCGGGTGAACGAACTGATCGCGCAATGCGCAGACGGGAAAACCACGTTCACCGCCGATGTAGGCCCAGCGCTGCTCAACACGGCGGGACAGTTCACAGCCGACATTTCGCCCGACGAGGTGCATCTCGCCTCGGCTGGCTATACACTGTTGGCGCAGGCTCTCCGACCCATCATCGACAAGCTGGATTCCGAATAGTCCGTTAATTAGAGCAAGATGTAATTAATTGAATACCGGATTGATATACACCTGCATCGATGCTAGAAAACAAACACCAAAATAGGCGTTAGCCAAGATGCAGGACTTATCCGGCTCAGTCATCAAGACGCTTAGTCGGCGGAGTGTCATCGGGACTTTGCTTGCTTCTGCAGCAATTGCGCCGGCCCGTTCAGCGATTGTGAACCTGGTCGCTGTCGGCAAGGACGGCTGGTTGTTCCCGATCTGGGACGAAGTGCGGCACGTGGACCTGAAGCGCCTCGGCGGAGTCGTCGAAGTTCTGAATGGCGCCGTCGATATCCTGAAGCGCGCGAACATTCAGATCGTATTCGCCGTGACACCGGTCAAATCGCGGGTGTATCGCGAATTACTGCCGGACGATTTCAAGTTCTCCGCCGAAGCGGACCAGCGTTATGCCCGTGGTATGGAGGAATTACGGCGTTCGGGCGCCCTGGTCGCCGACCTCCTGGCGCCGCTCGTCGCGTTCCGCGCGGCAAACCCGGGCGAGCCGGTGTTCTTTAAAGGCGATACGCATTGGACGGGCAGTGGATCGCAAGCCGCCGCGGTAGAGCTCGCGCGCCTGATGCAGCAGAAGAGCCATCTCCAGGCTTCGGCCAAACCCGGCACGGTCGTCGGTTCGCCGACATTGGTTTCATGGGGTAAGAACGATCTTGCGGCGCTGCTTGCCCCCGCTGACGCGGCAAAATACTCAGCGGAGACTTACCGGGTCCGTCAGCCGGTCGAAGCTGCCGGCTTGATCGATGACGACAAGGCGGATGTTGTCGTGGTCGGCAATAGCTTCATGCAGCCCCGGCTTGGATTTGCCTCCATGTTGTCCAATCTCCTCAATCGTCCCGTGTCGTTGTCCTGGAAAGTCCATCAGTTTGGTCCCTACCAAACGCTCATGGGCTTCCTCGAAAGCGACACATTCCGGCGCGATAAGCCGGGCATGATCGTGTGGAATCTCCACGAAACCGACCTGTTGATCCCTTCCGATGCCAAGGACGTTTGGGGACAGAATGCAATCGCGCCCCAGGCGTTCCTGACCAAGTTACGCCAAGTCACCGGCGTCGGTTAGCGTAGCCGCCCCGAGCGCCTCTTGACCGTCACTCTCCCGTTCGTCTCTCGCCGCAGTTCTGGTCTTCGCGGCGGCGTCATCGATGCTTTTTCGGTCCGTAATCCGATAATGGCGTTGGTCATAGCCGTCGCATACGTTGTCTTTCGCGTGTCGCCCGTTGCGGCACAGGGGCAGGTCTACGATCCGCTGCCCCCGCCGGGTTCGGCCTATCTCCGCTTCGTCAATGCCCTGGATGGCAACCTGGACGTAAGGCCCGAGTTCCTGGCCAACCAGCTTGTCGGCGCTACCGCGGCAAGTCGAGTAACTGCGTATTTCGTTGTGGAGAAGGTCGCAGGCCGCGATCTGGTGATTGACATGCGGGAAGCGAACCGTGCCGGTCGCGTCACTCTGCGCGCTGAGCCCGGCAGTTTCGTAACGGTCGTCATGGAAGCCGCCCCTGATGGCGGCATAGTCGCCGTGCCCATCGTCGATCAGACCGACTTTAACCAGACCCGCGCCAGGTTGGCGTTCTACAACGCCACGACAGCATGCCCGTCAGCCACGCTGACGTTGGCCGATAGCGGTGCGGCAGTGTTCCAGAACGTTGTTCCCGGCACCGCAAAAGCCCGAAGCGTAAACCCGGTCCAGGCGAACGTGGTCGCCTCGTGCGCTGGGGACACTGTCCCTCCCTTCGCCTTGCAAGGCGTAGAGGCAGGGGGGATGTACAGCATATGGCTGATGCAGCCGGCTTCTGGCGCTGTGGCTTTCCTGACCCGCGATAGGACGACACGCTGGAAGCCCTGAACTACGGGTCGCCTGACAGAAAGTGCCGCAACAAGAATTTCTCATTGCGATTCAAACACGAGGCTCTGTATCTCCTTCACGATGTATGATGGTGAGTTGTTATGGTGCGATCGCGGCTACGACTGAACTCCTTGCGCTGTGCCGCTGGCCTTTTCGCTATGGTTGCGGTGGCGTCCGCGCAAGCGCAGGAACCTGATCCGTTAGCCAAGTCCCAGATCGACTTGGTGATGGCTCAACTGTACGAGAACGTTTCGTTCTGGAGCCAGAAGGGCCAGCCGGAAGCAGCGTTGCGTGTGCTGGAACGCCTGCTCGCGATGTCGGCGCAAGATCCGAACACGCTTGCCATCGCCGCAAGGCTCGCCTTCCAAATCGGCGAGTTTGACGTGGGGGACCGCTACCGTAGCCGGCTCCGTGAGTTGGCGCCCAACGATCCTCGCCTCGTCCCGCTCGGCAACGAGCGTATGCTTAGCCCTGAGAACCTCAACGATCTGAGGCAAGCTCGTGAGTTCGCGATTGCCGGTCGCAAGGACTATGCGGTCAAGGCGTATCGTCGGATCTTCGCCGACGCTATGCCGGACAGTTTAGCGGTCGAGTACTATACTGCTCTCGGCACTTCTTCCCCAGAAGGTTTCAAGACGGCGAGCGAGCAACTTTCCATCGTCGCCAATCGCTGGCCAGGGGACATGAGCTTCAAGCTCGCTCTCGCCAAACTGGATACGTACGATGAAGGCAGTCGTGTAGCGGGGATCGACCGGCTGCGCGAGCTTAGCCATGTGTCGTCCGTGGCAGCCGGAGCGCGCGCGGCATGGCGCGAGGCGTTGCTGTGGCAGGGCGCCGATAGCCAGACACGCGATCAGCTCAACCAGTTCCTGAGCGAGAACCCACTCGATTCTGAAATCGCCGCAAAGCTCAAGGACGTCGAGAGCAGCCTTCCCTCCGCAGGTCTGGTCAGCCGAATGTTGGCCTACGAGGCAGTCGCGGCCGGTCATCAGCAGGACGCCGAACACGGCTTCCTCGCGGCACTCCAGTATGACCCGAACGATTCGGAGGCGATGATCATGCTATCGATCATCCGGCGTGATCAGAGGCGCGCGGGCGAAGCGGATAAGCTGGTTGCCAGGGCCATGGAGCTCTCGCCCGAGCGGCGGGACGAGTTCATCAAGGATATCGGTTTTGATCCGGCCGCGCCGATGGCCAGATATGTTACCACGGGCAATAACCGCCAAGTTGCCGTAACTCGATCCGAAATAGCAATTACCCGGGCCTATGCGCAGGTCAATCGCCTGGCCGACGAGGGAGACTACGCCGCTGCCGAAGCCCAGCTTCGCAAGCTCATGGGCGCGCGGCCGGCCGCGAGTGGCAACGTTCAGTTGGGATACATCCAGCTTCGGGCCGGGCAGCTTGCGCCGGCTGAAAGTAGCTTCCGGCTCGCGATGGCAGCCAATCCACGTGCAGCGGGTGCTATCTCAGGTCTCGCGACCGTTCTCGAGCGTCAAGGACGGTCAGCCGAGGCGGAAGCGCTACTCACCCAAGCCGGCAACGTCGCCGGCATCAACGATATCAGGCGTGCCCGTGCGGCCGTTTTGCGGGAGCAGGCGCAAAAGGCAGTCGATCCGGCAAGCAAGATGGCGCTCCTTCAGGACGCGGTCGCTGCCGATCCCAGCTATGCCTGGAGCCGGCTCGAGCTTGCCCGGGCGCTCGACACGCAGAACCAGCACAGCCAGGCACGACAGGTCATGGACGCCGCGATCACCGGCGCGCATCCGAGCAAGGACCAAGTGCAGGCCTCGCTGATCTATGCCCAGGAACGGAATGACCTTGGGAGGGCCAGCCAGATGATTGATCTGGTGCCAGTCAAGGATCGCACGCCAGAGATGAAAGCGCTGCAGCAACAGGCCGCCCTACGTGCGGAGATCAGTGGCGCCTCGGCCAGCGGGGACAACGCCGCGACGCGTGCCCGGCTATTTCAGATCGCCGCCCGACCGGACCCCACCGGCGTGCGAGCGACGGAGGTATCGAAACGGCTGCTCGCCATGCACGACAAGGCATCGGCCCGCGAAGCCATCCGTCTTGGCCTCGCGAACACCAAGCCGCAAACGTCGGCGCAACGTCTTGCCTATGTCGGGCCGCTCATGGAAGCCGGTTACGCGCGGGACGCCAACGTCTTGGCAAATGTCGTGGACCCGTCGGGCCTCGATACCGCGCAGCGTTCGTCACTCGAGGGCGTGCGGAACGACCTCGCCATCCAGCAATCGGACGCGCTGAACCTCGAGGGCAAGCGCGCTGCGGCCTATGAAACGCTGGCTCCCCGCCTCGCGAGCAAGCCCGACTCAACCAACCTCAACATGGCGCTCAGTCGGCTCTACACGTCAGCGAAGCAGCCGGAGCAGGCGTTGCGGATCAACGAGGCCGTGCTGGAGCGAGACCCCGGCGACCTCGATACTCGGCGTGCGGCAGTGGACAGCGCCATCCAGGCGGGCGATTACGGCCACGCCAACGAGTTGATCGCGTTTGCCGAGCAACGGGCACCAGACGATTACCGCACGCAACTTATGATCGCCGACATGGCCCGTGCGCGCGGCAACACCGGACGCGCACTCTCGGCCCTACGGCGAGCACGTGAGTTGAGGCTACAACAGGTCAACGGCGGAATCGGGGGATGACTGCCCGCGCCCGCGGCAGCCGGACCGCGCGGCACAGGGCCGACTGAGGTGATCTTCGCCTCGTTCGAGTTCCTTTTTCTGTTCCTGCCGTTGTTCTATACGGCATATTTTCTTACGCCGTTCCGGTTACGCAACTGGCCGATGCTGATCTTCTCGTGGGCGTTCTACGCCTGGTGGCGCATTGATTTCCTGGCCCTGCTGGTCGCGGTGACGGTCTTCACCTGGCTGATGGCGCGCGCCATGGACGCGGCGGGCGCGGGCAGCAAGCGCGGCGGGCGATTGATGGTGTTCGGCGTGATCGGCAACGTCGTGGTACTCGCCTACTTCAAATATGCCAATTTTGGTGTCGAGAGCTTCAACCAACTGATCACGGCAGTCGGCTACGACCGTGTCGGGTGGACCGAGATCGTGCTGCCGATCGGCCTGTCGTTCTACGTCCTGCAATCCGTCAGCTACCTCGTGGACGTGCATCGCGGCGTCGTGCCCGTGAACCGGGATTTCCTGAACTATGCCACCTACAAGGCGATCTTCGCCCAACTGATCGCCGGCCCGATCGTGCGCTACGCTGAGATCGAGCAGGAGCTGAAGCGTCGGCATCACTCGCTCGCCCAATTCGGACAGGGCGCCCGCATCTTCATGATTGGTTTCGCCATGAAGACGGCGCTGGCCGATACGCTCAACCCGCTGGTGGACGCGGCATTCAGCCTCGCCGCTCCCACGCTCGCCGATGCCTGGCTCGGCGCGACCGCCTACACGTTACAGCTCTATTTCGACTTCGCGGGTTATTCGCTGATGGCGATCGGGCTCGCGCGAACCATCGGGTTCCATTTCCCGCAGAATTTCGACAACCCCTATTTGTCCGGCTCCATCCAGGATTTCTGGCAGCGCTGGCACATGACGTTGTCCCGCTTCCTGCGTGACTACCTGTATTTCCCCCTCGGCGGCAACCGCAAGGGACCGGCACGAACCTACGTCAATCTTATGATCATCATGGCGATCGGCGGGCTTTGGCACGGGTCGAGCTGGAACTTCGTCTTCTGGGGTGTGTGGCATGGCGTGATGCTGACCGGGCATCGCTGGTGGGCAGGCCGGCGGGGCACGCAGCCGATGCCGTTCGTGCTCGGCAATGTATTGACCATGCTCGGCGTGCTGGTCGGCTGGGTGCTGTTCCGTGCCAAGGATCTGGGCGGCGCATGGAACATGTATGCTGGGATGTTGGGCCTGCACGGCACCGGTCAGGGCGAATTTGGCTTATCGGACGCGTTGGCATGGCAGGCGACGCCGGACCGGCTTTGGTTCATCCCGATCGCGGCCTTGTTCGTCTATCTGCCGCTGTTGCGCAGGTTTCGCGCGGCCACTCGCGCGACGTCCACCCGCTGGAGCCGCGTGTTGCCCGTGATCGCACCGCTGGCGGGTTTCGCCCTGGCGATCGTGCTGCTCTACAGCCGCGATGCTGTCCCGTTCTTGTATTTCCAATTCTGATGGCGAACACCAACACGCCAAGCATCGCGCCCGAAACCACCGCCGACCGCATCCTAGGGGCTGCCATGGCACTGGCGCTGGTGGTCGGCTTTGGCCTTGCCGTCGCCGCGCTGGCAACGCCGGCAGCCCGTCGCCGACTGGACGGCACACTCAATATCGCGTCGGTGCTG
>JANXXW010000101.1 GCA_025350425.1 Rhodospirillales bacterium | reverse complement strand
AGAACCTCGCGCTGTTCTCCAGCGGCCATTGCGGAATGTGGATCGACGCCACCGTCGCCGGCGGAATGCTGTTCGACAAGAAGCAGTCCCAGGTCGCCGACAAGGTCGGTTTCGCGCCGATGCCTACCGGCAGCTTCATTGGTGGCCCGACCTGGCTCTGGAGCTGGAATCTGGCGATCCCGGCCACGACCAAGCAGGCGGATGCTGCCAAGGCATTCGTGACCTGGGCGACTTCGAAGGAATACATCCAGCTCGTGGCCAAGGAAAATGGCTGGGTCTCGGTGCCGCCCGGCACCCGCGTATCGACCTACAGCAATGCCGACTACCAGAAGGCGGCTCCGTTCGGCCCCTTTGTGCAGAAGGCGATCGACGTGGCCAACCCGAACGGACAGACTGAACATCCCCGCCCCTACACGGGCGCCCAGTTCGTCGCCATTCCAGAGTTCCAGGGCATCGGCACCCAGGTCGGCCAAACCATCGCCGGAACGCTGACTGGCCAGTCAACGGTGGATGCGGCGCTCAAGACGGCGGAAGCCGCGACCGAGCGCACCATGAAGCAGGCTGGTTACCCGAAGAAATAAGGCGGCAAGCATGTCGTCGGCGACCCAGGAGACACCCGGCGCGATTAAGGCGCCGGGTGGCTTCCTGGTGATGCCATCGGTCATCGTGTTGCTGGCGTGGATGATCGTCCCGCTGGTGATGACAGTCTGGTTCTCGTTTCAGTATTATAATCTGTTGGCACCGGAAACAGCCGGTTTCGCGGGACTCGACAACTACGAGTTCCTCGTCACCGACCCTGATTTCTGGGTCTCGCTGCGCAATACTCTGGTTCTGTTGAGTTCGGTTCTGGTCATCACCGTGGTGCTCGGAACCCTCCTTGCAGTATTGTTCGATCAGCCATTCCCAGGGCGCAACATCGCTCGCGTGCTTGCGATCTCGCCGTTCTTCATCATGCCCACAGTGGCAGCGCTGATCTGGAAGAACCTTATGATGCACCCGATCTACGGGGTGTTCGGCGCCGTCGCGCAAGCTTTCGGGTTTGAGCCGGTGGATTGGTTCGCGCAGTTCCCACTCGCCTCTGTCATCGCCATCGTGTCGTGGGAGTGGTTGCCGTTTGCGTTGCTGATCCTGCTGACCGCCGTGCAGTCGCTCGATCACGAGCAACGCGAGGCGGCGCGGATGGATGGCGCCGGTGTCATCGCGCAATTCGTATTCATCACCCTGCCACATCTGTCGCGCGCGATCGGCGTGGTCGTGATGATTGAGACGATCTTCCTGCTGACCGTGTTCGCCGAGATCTTCGTGACCACATCGGGCGGTCCGGGCAACGCCACCACCAATCTTGCCTTCCTGATCTACGCCCGCGCGTTGCTACAATTCGACATCGGCGGCGCATCGGCCGGCGGCGTGGTGGCCATCGTGCTTGCCAACATCGTGGCATTCTTCCTGGTGCGAAGCATCGCGCGCCGGTTGGAGGTCTGAGGTGGAAGACAGTCTTGGTCGCCGCATCCTCACCTTCGTCCTCGGTTGGGGCGTCGCGTTGCTGCTGTTCTTCCCGATCTTCTGGATGGCGCTGACCAGCTTCAAGACCGAAGCCGAAGCCGTTACCGCGCAACTGATGTTCACGCCAACGCTCGACTCCTACCGCGAGGTGCTTTCACGCGCCGACTATCTCGGCTTCGCTCTCAACAGCGTCGTGGTGTCGGTCGGCGGCACCGTGCTCGCGCTGCTGCTCGCCATTCCTGCCGCGTATTCCATGGCGTTCCACCCGACGGCTCGCACGCGCAGCACGCTGCTGTGGATGCTATCCACCAAGATGCTGCCATCGGTCGGCGTGCTGGTGCCGATCTACCTCCTGTTCCGCTCGGCGGGATTGCTCGATACCCGCTCCGGACTGGTGATCATCTATGCGCTGATGAACCTGCCCATCGTGGTTTGGATGCTGTTCACCTTCTACAAGGAGGTGCCGCGCGAAATCCTCGAAGCTGGACGCATGGACGGCGCTCGGACCGGGGGCGAGGTCTGGTTCCTGTTGTTGCCGCTGACGCTTCCTGGCGTTGCCTCCACCGGGCTGTTGTCGCTCATCCTGTGCTGGAACGAGGCTTTCTGGAGCCTCAACCTGACATCGTCGAGCGCTGCGCCGCTGACCGCGTTCATCGCCTCGTTCTCGAGCCCCGAGGGGCTGTTCTTCGCCAAGCTTTCCGCCGCCTCGACCATGGCGGTGGCGCCCATCTTGGTGTTCGGCTGGTTCAGCCAGCGCCAACTCGTGCGCGGACTGACCTTCGGCGCCGTGAAGTAGGAACCTGATATGGCAACCCTCACATTACGTGGCCTCCGCAAATCGTTCGGCACGACGGAGGTCATCAAGGGCATCGACCTCGACATTGCAGAACGCGAATTCGTGGTGTTCGTCGGCCCGTCGGGCTGCGGCAAATCCACGCTGCTTCGCATGATCGCGGGACTGGAACCGATCACCGCCGGCGAACTGCGGATCGACGACAAGCGGGTGAACGAGGTTGGCCCGGCCGACCGGGGACTGGCGATGGTGTTCCAGTCCTACGCGCTGTATCCGCATATGACGGTGCGCCAGAATATGGGCTTCGCGCTGCGTTTGGCGCGGGTGCCGAAAGCCGAACGCGACCGCAAGGTGAACGAGGCTTCGCGCATCCTGCAACTCGATCCCTATCTGGAACGGCGCCCCAAGGATCTGTCGGGCGGGCAGCGGCAGCGCGTGGCGATTGGACGGGCCATCGTGCGCGATCCCAAGGTGTTCCTGTTCGACGAACCGCTCTCCAACCTCGATGCCGCCTTGCGCGGTCAGATGCGCATCGAATTGTCGCGCCTGCACGAGGAACTGAACGCGACGATGATCTACGTCACCCACGATCAGATCGAGGCCATGACCATGGCCGAGAAGATCGTGGTGTTACGCGCCGGAGAGATCGAGCAGGTCGGCTCACCGCTGGAATTATATCACCACCCCATCAACCTGTTCGTGGCCGGCTTCATCGGTTCGCCGCGCATGAACATGCTGGCAGTCAAGGTGGTGGCGACGAACCCGTCCGGCACCGAGGTCGAGCTTGCCTCCGGCGCGCGCCTGATCGTGCCCAGTTCGGGCGGCGCGCGGGTGGGCGACGCCGTGACTCTCGGTATCCGACCGGAGGCGCTACGCCCGGACCCGAACGGCGTGCTGCAAGGCGAGGTGCGGCTGGTTGAGCAACTCGGCGGACTTACGCTGCTGCACGTGGCGGCGGAAGGTATCGACGACATGACGGTGCAGATCGAGGGTAGCAACGGCACACGGATGCACCAGTCCGTACGCCTTTCGGTGGACACCAGCGCCTGCCACCTGTTCGACAGTTCGGGCCTGGCACTGGCGCATCTGACGCGCCATCCGCTGCTCGCCGCCTGATCAGCCCACCGGCAACAGGATGTATCTCGGTCTCGATTTCGGCACCTCCGCAGTCAAAGCGCTGTTGGTGGATGACGCCCAGCGCGTGGTCGGCGATGCCACGGTGCCGCTGGGCATTTCCCGCCCCGCGCCGGGCCAAAGCGAGCAGGACCCCGCTGATTGGTGGCAGGCCATGCTTGACGCGGTCGATTTGCTGCGGCGCGACCATGCTGCGGCGTTGGCTGCGGTGCGGGGCATCGGCCTGTCCGGGCAGATGCACGGCGCCGTGCTGCTCGATGCAGCCGGCGACGTGCTGCGCCCGGCCATCCTTTGGAACGATGTGCGCGCGGCGGCGGAGTGCGAGCGGCTGGAACGTGATTTCCCGGCGCTGAGGCAGGTCACTGGCAACATCGCCATGCCAGGGTTCACCGCGCCCAAGCTGCTCTGGGTGCGGGATCACGAACCGGCCGTGTTTGCCCGCTTGCGCACGGTGCTGCTGCCGAAAGCCTGGGTGCGCTACCGCATGACGGGCGAGATGATCGAGGAGATGTCCGACGCGTCCGGCACGCTGTGGCTTGATGTGGGCGCGCGCGACTGGTCCGACGCAGCCCTGGCGGCAACAGGACTTTCGCGCAATGCCATGCCGCGCCTGGTCGAAGGCAACGCCCCGGCCGGCGCCTTACGGCCTGAACTCGCCGCCCGTTGGGGCATGACGCAATCCCCGATCTTTGCCGGCGGCGCCGGAGACAACGCCGCCGGAGCGATCGGGCTATCGGCGATCGCGCCCGGCAACGCGTTCGTCTCACTCGGCACGTCCGGCGTGCTGTTCGTCACCACGGATAATTTCCGCCCCTACCCACAGGCGGCAGTGCACGCCTTCTGCCACGCTCTGCCGGCGATCTGGCACCAGATGGGGGTCACCTTGTCCGCTGCCGCAGCGCTGGCGTGGTGGGCGGGTATCGCCGGCCAGTCGGAGGCGACGCTCCTGGCGGAGATGGGCATGCCGTCCGCACCCGGAGCCGCGATGTTCCTGCCGTATCTCGGTGGCGAGCGCACGCCGCACAACGACGGCACGCTGCGCGGCGCCTTCGTCGGGCTATCGCACGACACGGATCGCGCGGCGATGACGCAGGCTGTGCTGGAGGGCGTCGCGTTCTCGCTGCGCGACTGCATGGATGCGCTGACCGCATCCGGCACGCGCCTCACGAGCGCCGACGTGATCGGTGGTGGCTCACGCTCCCGCGCATGGATCGCAATCATCGCATCCGTGCTCGATATCCCACTGCATCGGCTCGCGGCGGGCGAGAATGGCGGCGCGTTCGGCGCGGCACGCCTGGCGAGAATGGCCGTCACTGGCGAGGCACCCGAAACGGTGTGCGTGCCACCCTTGCGCGAGGAGACGATCTTCCCCGATGCCGCTCTGGCGCAGACCTATGCCGAGCGGATCGTGGACTATCGCCGCGCCCTGCCCGCCTCGCGTAACTGATGGATACGCTGCCAACCCGAAAGCAGGCGGCGGCGGCAAACACGAGAACCCGCTCGATCAGATAGACGAACCTGCGTTGCGCGTCGGCCGCCTGATGATCACTCGCCTTTCGGGAAATCTGCGGCGAGACTAACCGGGCGCCATGCCTCGACTTCCGCAAGCGTCGTCTTGAGCTTGGCAGTCACCGCATCGATGCCGAAAGCACCGAGCACGAGATGGCGGGGCGGGGCGCTGGCCTCAGTTACGGCGATCATGGCCGCAGCCGCCCGCGCGGGATCCCCGGCCTGCCGACCAGTTCCCTCCGAGGTGCCCTTCAGCCGAGCACCTGACGTGTCAGCGTAGTCGGCGATGCGGCTCGGCGTTTGCCGCAGCGAACGTCCGGCCCAATCGGTGCGAAATGGCCCGGGCTCGATGCAGGTGACCCTGATCCCCAACGGAGCCGTTTCGGCCGCCAAGGCGTCAGACCAACCTTCCACCGCATGTTTTGTCGCTGCGTAATAACCGGAGCCGGGATAGCCGACGAACCCGGCTACCGAGGTGATGTTGAGGATATGGCCGTTGCGCCGCGTCCGCATACCCGGCAGGACCGCTCGCGTGATGGCAAACAATCCGAAAACATTCGCCTCGAACTGCGCACGTATTTCTGCGTCGTCGCCTTCCTCCACGGAAGCCTGGTAGCCGTAGCCGGCGTTGTTCACGAGAACGTCAATCCTGCCGAACCGCTCCTCGGCGGCCCGCACCGCAGCAGTGATCTGCGCGCCGTTGGTGATATCGAGATCGACGGAAAGAGTGCGTTCCTCGGCGCCCAATGCCAGGTCGGCGACACGCGCCTTGTCACGCGCCGTAACGACAGCGCGCCAGCCACGAGCAATTACGAGTTGAGCAAGCTCACGACCAAAACCGGTCGAGCAGCCGGTGATGAACCAGACGGGAGACTCAGGTAAAGCCATTTTCATCGTTCTCGCAACAATATCGTTAACAGATGTACAACGCTCTTTACGAATTGCGGCGACCTTAGTTCCGACCACCTTTGAGTATCTCGCGGTGGCGGTACAGATCCTGTCTTCTAGAATAACCCAGAATTATGGAATTCACTTATACTTACTGATTATTCACCACTCTGAGTGGCAGCAAATTCTCAGACGGAGTGGTGAGTCATTGAAATCTGTAACAGGTCACCGGAATACCTGAGCGTTCAACGATGTCCGGCACCACGCAAGCGGTCCTTCCCTGTGTCAAAGGACCCTGGTGAAATCTCGAACATTCCGTCGAGACAATTGGCGGACCCGACACGATTCGAACGTGCGACCTTCGCCTTCGGAGGGCGACGCTCTAGCAAGCTGAGCTACGGGTCCAGTGGGACGCTCTTAGCCTGAATCGCCGGGATGGGGAAGTCCGGCTTCAGACCTGTTTCGCAAGCCAGCTGCGTGCGGCCATGTCGCCGCTCGACGGCAGGACCGCGGCGCGGTCCCTGATCCAGACGATCGCGTCGTCGATCGGTTCGGCGCGCTCGAGATCTCGGAACAGGAGATGGTAGCCGTTGGGATAGAATGACGTGCGTCCGCCGCGCTCGGCCCACCCCAGCGGGAGGCTGCGCCACGTGGCGGCGGTTGCCTCCTTGGGCACGAGTTCATCCTTGCCGCCGTAGAGGAACAACCCCGGAGCTTCGAAATGCTGGCCCGAGGCCAGTGCGAGGTCCATGAGGTCGACCAGCCCGCTCAGTGTGTCGAACCGGGTGGTGCGCAGAGTGAGTGGGTCTCGGGCGAGGCGGATCAAGGCGTCGCGATTGTCGCTGGCTCGGACGCGGACCAGACCGCCGCTGGTCACGCCCATGCCGGGCACGATGTTGGCCGCGAGCCATAGGCCGCCACGCAGGAACACGTTCATGCGGGCGCGGCCCCACACCGCGGGGGCAATCAGCACGTAGCCGGCAACATGAGGCGCGCTGCCGGTGGCCGCGAGGCTCATCAGCACCGCCCCGCCCATACTCTCGCCCATCAGGATCAGCTTCGTGGCGGGATGCAGTTGCTGGACGAGGCTGGCCATGGTGGCAGCGTCCTCGACCAAGGATTGCGCGCCCGGCCAGATACCCCGGTTTGGCGCCGCACCGAAGCCGCGCTGGTCGGGGGCGTAGATCGCCAGTCCTGCGGCGGTGAAGGTGGGGGCGGGGATTTCCCATGCGTCGCGGCTGTCGTTGAAGCCGTGCAGTGCCAGAATGACGGTATGCGGCGTGCCCTCGGGCAGCCAGGCCCGATACGGCAGCATTACCCCATCCGGCATGGTGAACGCGCCATCGCCGATGGCGGCAGGCTCGATGGCGGGGCCGCGCGGGTCCGCCAGGCTGGTGCAGCCGGCGAGCCCAGTTGTGGCCACGCCCGCCAAAACTGCACGGCGGGTTAGCTCGGAGGTTGAAAGAAAATGCCGGTTGGTCAACATTGTGCAACGCCATATCGGGCATTTGCCCATGACAAACCAGAGGACCCCGTAAGGGGAAACACCCGATGCCGGACCATGACGCCAGCCCGGCCCCGCTGATCGCCAGCGGTTTGTCGGCCGAGACCTTTATCGTGGACGATCCCGTGGTCGCCTGCGATGGCGGCGATAGTGGCCTCGGCCATCCCCGAGTCTGGCTGCGGATCGTGAACGAGCAGACGTTCTGCCCTTATTGCTCGCGGGTTTACATATTGAACAAGCAGGCCCGCCACGACAACGGTCACTGAGATGGCCCTCGGCGTTGAAGCGGACGCGGCGCCGGACGCGGCCACGCACCTGGTCCTGATCGATGGCTCGGGCTTCATTTTCCGCGCCTTCCACGCGCTGCCGATGATGACCCGGCCGGACGGCACGCCGGTGAACGCGGTGTTCGGCTTCACCAACATGCTGGCCAAGCTGTTGAAGGACCATGCCGGCACCCACCTCGCCGTCATCTTCGACGCCGGGCGCGCCACCTTCCGCAATCGTATCTACGACCAATACAAGGCGCAGCGCCCGGAACCGCCGTCGGAACTGGTGCCGCAGTTCAAGCTGGTCCGCGAGGCGACGGTGGCGTTCGGGGTGCCCTCGATCGAACTGGTGGACTGGGAGGCGGACGACCTGATCGCCAGCTACGCCCGGGCGGTTTCGAACGCGGGCGGGCGCACCACCATCGTCTCGTCGGACAAGGACCTGATGCAGCTGATCCGGCCCGGCGTCGATATGCTGGACCCGATCAAGCAGAAATCGATTGGGCCCGCGGAGGTGATGGAGAAGTTCGGCGTCACCCCGGACAAGCTGATCGAGGTGCAGGCGCTCATGGGCGACTCGGTGGACAACGTGCCCGGCGTGCCCGGTATTGGCCCGAAGAATGCCGCACAGCTCATCAACGAGTATGGCGACCTCGAAGCGGTGCTGCGCGAGGCGCCGGGCATGAAACCGTCCAAGCGGCGGGAGATGCTGATCACCCACGCCGAAGCGGCCCGCATGTCGCGCCAGCTGGTGATCCTGCGCGAGGACGCCCCCTTGCCTGCCCCGATCAGCGGGTTTGCCACCCGTCAGCCCGACCGCGCCGTTCTGGCGGGCTTCCTGCTGGGTATGGGGTTCCGCAGCACGATGCTGCGGCTTGGTCTGGAGGACGCCGAGATACCGGCCCAGGCAACCTCCCAAGGGGCTCCGCAAGGCACGCTGTCGTTCACCAGCGAGCCAACCCATGCGCCGGAACCCGCGCTGACCTCGGCGGCGGGCTACGGGCCGTACCCTCTGGTGACGACGCTCGAAGGGCTGGAACAGTGGATCGCCGAGGCGGCCGGCACCGGCATCGTCGCCATCGACACCGCGACCGACCGGCAGAACGCGATGCGGTCCGAGCTGGTTGGCCTGGCGCTGGCCACCGGGCCAGGACGCGCGTGCTACGTCCCGCTGCGCCACACCGCCGCCGAACCGCTGGTGCAGATCGCGCCGGAGATGGCCATCGCCGCCCTGGCCCCGCTGTTGCGCGACGCCTCCGTGCTGAAGCTTTTCCACGACGCGAAATACGACCTGCTGGTTCTGCTGCACGCCGGCGCCATCGCGGCCACGCCAACCGACGACACCATGCTGCTGTCCTACGCACAGGAGGCCGGCGCCCACGGCCATTCGATCGACGAGTTGTCCAGCCTGCACCTCGGCCACACCTCCGTGGCGCGCGACGCCGTGACCGGCACCGGACGCGCCCGGCTCGTGTTCAGCCAGGTGCCGCTGGACCGCGCGGCTGCCTTCGCCGGCGAGCAGGCGGATCTCACCTGGCGGCTGTGGCAGGCACTTCGCCCTCGGCTGCGCGGCAACAAGTCGCTCGCTGTGTACGAACAGATGGACCGCCGCCTGACCCCGGTGCTGCTTGAAATGGAGCGGGCCGGGGTGAAGGTGGACGAGGAGGAACTGCGGCGTATGTCGCTGGATTTCGGCACGCGCATGGCGGTGATGGAAACCGAGGCGCACGCGCTGGCCGGCGAAAGCTTCAACCTCGGCAGCCCCAAGGCGCTGGGCGAGATGCTGTTCGACAAGATGAGCCTGCCCGGCGGCAAGCGCATGAAAACCGGCGCCTGGGGCACCGATGCCTCGGTGCTGCAAGGACTGGCCGAGCAAGGCCATGACCTGCCGGCCAAGGTGATGGAATGGCGGCAGCTGGCGAAGCTCAAATCCACCTACGCCGATGCGCTGGTCGAGGAGATCAACCCCGTCACCGGCCGTGTTCACACCAGTTTCGCCATGGCGATCGCCAGTACCGGGCGGCTGTCGTCAACCGACCCCAACCTGCAGAATATCCCGATCCGGACCGAGGAGGGCGGCCGTATCCGCCGGGCTTTCATCGCCGAGCCCGGCCACATGCTGGTCAGCTGCGACTACTCCCAGATCGAACTGAGGCTGCTGGCCGATGTGGCCAATATCCCGACGTTGCGGGCCAGCTTCATGGCCGGCGAGGACATCCATGCCCGCACCGCCAGCGAGGTGTTCGGGGTGCCGATGGCGGGCATGGATAGCGCCACCCGCCGCCGCGCCAAGGCGATCAATTTCGGCATCATCTACGGCATCAGCGCCTTCGGCCTCGGGCGCCAGTTGCAGATCGAGCCGGGCGAGGCGCGCGGCTACATCGAGGCGTATTTCGCCCGCTACCCCGAAATCCGCGCCTACATGACCACCACGCGCGACGAGGCCCGCGCCACCGGCTACGTGCTGACTCTGTTCGGGCGCCGTGTGTGGATTCCGGGCATCGCCGACAAAAATCCGGCCCGGCGCAGTTACGCCGAGCGGCAGGCGAGCAACGCGCCGCTGCAAGGCGGTGCGGCTGACATCATCAAGCGCGCCATGGTGCGGCTGCCAAGCGCCTTGAAGCAGGCCAACCTGTCGGCGCGGCTGCTGCTGCAGGTGCATGACGAATTGCTGTTCGAGGCGCCCGATCACGAGGCTGAGGCAGTGGCCCTGCTGGCGCGTGACGTGATGAGCGCGGCGGCTAGCATCGCCGTGCCGCTGGTGGTCGAGACCGGCATTGGGCGCAACTGGGCCGAGGCGCACTGATGGACACGATCTATCGCGGCGACATCTCCTCACGGCGCGGCCGACGGAATGCCTGGATCGACAGCCTGTTCGTCGATCATGCGCTGCTACGGCTGGGCTGGAGCAATTT
>JANXXW010000078.1 GCA_025350425.1 Rhodospirillales bacterium | reverse complement strand
CGTGTCCTGCTGGGCACCGCCGTCGTAACGCTCGCGGCACCCGCGATCGTTCGGGCGCAAGCGACAACCATCCGTATCGGCTTCCCGGTGCCGCTCACCGGCCCATACGGGTCCGAGGCGGCCGATCAGGTGCGTTGCGCGCAACTCGCTGTGGACGAGTTCAATGAGGTGGGCGGCTTAGGTGGCCGTAAGGCCGAGCTGCTGGTCCGCGACGACAAGCTCGACCCCGGCGAAGCCGCCACGCGCACGCTGGAACTGATCGAGAAGGACCATGTCGATTTTATCGTCGGCAGTCTGTCCGCATCGGTGCAGCTCGCCGTCAACAACGTCGCCAAGCAGCGCCGCGTGCTATTCAATTCGATCAGCCAGTCTGACCAGATCGTGGCGCTGCCCGACTGGAGCCGCACCACCTTCCACGAGGCGATGACGCCGCACCTCACTGCCGGCGCGGTCGGCCGCTACGCCTTCGGAAAGTTCGGCAAGCGGGTCGTGTTCCTGAGCGCCGACTATGCCTATGGCCAGGAAATGGTCGCGGGCTTTAAGGCCGTAGGGCAGGCGATGGGCATCGAGGTCCTGGCCGACCTGCGCCATCCGCTCGGCATGACCGACTTCTCCACCTTGCTGCCGCGTATCCAGGCGCTGAAACCGGACATATTGTGCCTGTCCAATTTCGGACGCGACCAGCAGATCTCCATTCGGCAGGCGACGGATTTCGGTCTGAAACGCACGACCCGGATCGTCGCCCCCGTCTTGCTGTACACCGCGCGCGTCGCCGGTGGTGCGCAGGTGTTCGACGGCGTGGTGGGCGGCACGTCCTACTACTGGGGCTCCGAGAGCAGCATCCCGACTGCCAGGGCCTTCAACGACCGGTATCGCAAGGTATACCCCGACAAGCTTCCCTCCGATTACGGCGCGATGGGTTATGGCGGCGTGCGAAGCGTGCTGACCGCGGCGAAGCAGGCCGGCAGCACCGATGTCGATCAGGTCGTGGCCGTCATGCAGAACATGAAATATGATTTCTACAAGGGGCCGCAGCATTTCCGCGCGTGCGACCACCAATCCGTGCAGTCCGTGTTCATCATCGAGAGCAAGTCCAAGGACATGGCCAACGCGTCGGACGTGTTCAATATCGTCGCCACTGACGCGGCCAGCGAGGACAACCTGATGAGTTGCAAGGATGAGGGCCACGTCTGACGAGACGGACGCATGGAAGGCATCACGCTCGACCTGCTCGCGCTGCAGATATTCACCGGACTGGCGCTAGGCGCGATCTATGTGCTGATGGCATTGGGCATGTCGCTGCTGTTCGGCATGTTGACCGTGGTAAACTTCGCCCACGGGGCGTTCTACATGGTGGGGGCCTACGTCGCGGTGGCGCTGCTGGGCCTGGGCGCGAATTTCTGGGTCTGCCTGTTCTTTGCGCCGATCCTGGTCGGGTTGCTCGGTATGCTGGTGGAGCGCGTGCTGATCCGCCCGTTGTACGGGCGCGGCATCGACTACCCGCTGTTGCTGACCTTTGGGCTGTCCTACGTGATGATCGAGGCTGTCCGCATATTGTTCGGCACCACGGGTATCTCGTTCGATACGCCGGACGTGCTGGTGGGCGCCGCCGATATCGGCATCGGCTATTTCCCGATCTATCGGCTGTTCGTGATCGGTGTCGCGGCGGCAGCGGTGCTCGGATTATGGCTGTTCCTGGAGCGCACGCCATACGGCCTGATTATCCGCGCCGGTGCGCGCGATCCGCAGATCGTCCGCATCCTGGGTATCGATGTCGGGCGCGTATGGCTGGTGGTGTTCGGCATTGGCACGGGTCTCGCGGCCCTGGCAGGGATGCTCGCGGCGCCGTTGCAGGGTGCCAGCCCGGAGATGGGTGACAGCGTGCTCGCGATCGCGTTCGTGGTGACTGTGGTTGGTGGCATGGGCTCGCTGCTCGGCGCCGTGCTCGCCGGGCTTCTGGTCGGCGTGGTGGTGAGCCTCGCGTCGCTGTTCGCGCCCGAAATGGCGCAGGTATCGATCTTCGCGCTGATGGCGGTGGTATTGATCATCCGGCCCCAAGGCTTCTTCGGCCGCGCCGGATTGATGAGTTAATGGGCGCCACCACCCTGCGCGGCACGTCGCGGCACGACTGGATGGCGCTTGCGGTGCGCCATCGCGTGCTGCTTTCGGCGGTGTTCCTGCTGGTGTTCCCGATGCTGATGCCGTTCAAGGCAATTGCGGTGAACATCCTGATCTACGGGCTGTTCGCGGTCGGCTTCAACATGCTCTACGGCTATCTCGGGCTGCTGTCGTTCGGCCACGCGGCCCTGTTCGGCGGTGGCGCCTACGCTTGCGGCATCGTGATGACGCGGTTCGGCCTGCCGTGGTGGCTTGGTGTGATCGCGGCCATCGGCGCGGGCGCGCTAATCGCTGCTGTCATGGGCGGGCTGGCGGTGCGTACGCGGGGCATCTACTTCGCCATGGTGACGCTGGCCCTCGCGCAATGCGTTTTCTACCTAGCCTACCAGGCAGGGGGAGTGACCGGTGGCGAGAACGGGTTGCGGGGCATCGTACTCGAACATATCGGGCCGCTCGACTTCCTCGATCCCGTCACGCGCTATTACGTCGTCGCGGCGTTCGTGGTGGCTGCGCTGTTCGCACTGTCCCGCATACTCGCTTCTCCGTTCGGGGCCGCGATGGAGGCGTTGCGCGAGAACGAGGCGAGGGCGCGTGCCTGCGGCTTTGACGTGCGGACGACGCGGTGGCTTGCCTTCGTTCTCTCCGGTGCGTTCTGCGGGCTGGCCGGGGCGATGCAAGCGTTGCACCTTGGCATCGTGCCGATCGAGATGCTGAGCTACCAGACCTCCGGCACCGTCGTGATGATGGCGCTTTTGGGCGGCATGGGCACGTTCTTTGGGCCTTTCGTCGGCGCCGGATTATTCCTGCTGTTGGAGAACATCGTGTCGCTGTACACGGTGCATTGGCAGTTGCTGGTCGGTGGCGTGTTCATCGCCTGCGTGCTATTTTTCCCGCGTGGCGTATGGGGCACGCTGTTGCACGCGCTGAACCGGGCATGAGCGACCTCATCCTAGAAACCATAGGCGTGGGCAAGAAGTTTGGCCGTTTTGTGGCGTTGCGTGATATCACGGCTGGGTTTCAGCGTGGGCAACTGACGGGCATCATCGGCCCAAACGGTGCTGGCAAAAGCACCTACTTCAACATGCTGTCGGGTGCGTTCCCGCCCACCACCGGGCGCATCCTGTTCGAGGGGCGCGACATCACCGCGACACCCCAGCATCGGTTCGCTCGGCTCGGCATTGCCAAGTCGTTCCAGATCACCAGCCTGTTTCCACAACTCGGCACGCTGGAGAACGTGCGGGTTGCGTTGCAGGCTATGCACTCGCGCTACGACGTGTGGCGTGCGCGCACGCGGCTACATGGCTTGGTCGAGCAGGCCGGCGCGCTGTTGGAGAAGGTGGGGCTGTGGCCCCGGCGCGATCGGCTGGCTGCCACCCTCTCGCACGGCGAGCAACGCGCGCTGGAGATCGCGATGGCGCTGGCGTGCGATCCGCGTCTGTTGCTGCTCGACGAGCCCACCGCCGGGATGAGCCCGGAGGAAACCCGCGCCAGCATGGACCTGATCGTGCGGCTGGCCGCCGAGCGCACCGTGATCCTGGTCGAACACAAGATGAAGCTGGTGATGGGCATCTGCGACCGCCTGCTGGTGCTGCACCATGGCGAGTTGCTCGCCGAGGGTACACCCGCCGAAATCCGCGTCAATGAGACGGTGAAGCGCGTCTATCTCGGTCAGCGGGAACACTGACATGACGGCGATGCTGACGGTCGAGGGGATGAATGCCTGGTATGGTCCCAGTCACATCCTGCAAGGTGTCGATCTGGAGGTGCGTCGCGGTGAGATCGTGTGCCTGATCGGCCGCAACGGCGCCGGCAAGACCACCACGCTTCGCACCATCATGGGCCTGGTGGACCGCAGCACAGGCCGCGTGGTTTTCGAGGGCCAGGATCTCATGAAACGCCCCGCGCATATCAGGAACCGGCTCGGCCTTGGCTACGTGCCGGAGGAGCGACGAATTGTGTCTGGCCTCACGGTGCGGGAGAACCTGCGGCTGGGCTTGCTCGCGTCGGCGGTGAAGCGACCGGAACGGGTGGTGATCGACGAGGTCGCCACGATCTTTCCGCGCCTCGCCGAACGGCTGGACCAGACCGCGATCACCATGTCGGGCGGCGAACAGCAGATGCTCGCTATCGCGCGCGCGACGGTGAGCCAGCCCAAGCTGCTCATGCTCGATGAGCCGTCCGAGGGGATCATGCCGGTGTTGGTCGACGAGATGTTTGAGCTGTTCGGCCGGATGCGCGATGGCGGCACGACGATCCTGCTGGTGGAGCAGAACGTGGAACTGGCGCTGGCCCTGGGCGACCGCGCCTATGTCATGGACGGCGGCGGCATCGTGCATCACGCGAATTCCGCCGCGCTGCTGGCCGACGAGGCCACCAAGGAGCGATATTGCTCAGTATAGAATACGCCGGCGACAAGGAGCGATGCAATGATCGAGCGACAGACTGAGATTACGACGACGGACGGCGCGATGAACACGTTCGTCTGCCACCCCGAGCGGCATGGGCCGCACCCCATCGTGATGTTCTACATGGACGCGCCCGGCATCCGCGAGGAACTGCGGGATATGGCGAGGCGGCTGGCGTCGGTGGGTTACTATGTGCTGCTCCCCAATCTGTATTACCGCCTTGGGGTGGAGGAACTCGGTGCCTTCACCGGCGAGGCGGGGCTGGCGGTGCGTGAGAAAGCGTTGGGGTATATGGCAACCTTGGAGATCCCGAAGGTGATGGAAGATACCGATGCGCTGCTTGCGTTCGCTGCAACGGACGACGCGGCATCCGCTGGGCCGTTCGTATGCGTGGGTTATTGCATGAGCGGGCAATACGCCATCAACGCAGCCGCGCGTTACCCCGACCGGGTAGTCGCGGCGGCGTCCATCTACGGAACGCGGCTGGTGACCGAGCAGCCTGATTCTCCGCATCTGGCCGCGCTTCGGGCGAAGGGCGAGATCTACGTCGCATGTGCGGAGGTCGACCAATGGGTGCCGCCTGAGATGGCGGAGCAAATGAAGGAGGCTTTGCAGGACGGTGGCGTGAATGCCGAGTTCGAGATGTATCTCGGCGTGGAGCACGGTTTCGTATTCCCACAGCGTGTGGCTTACAACAAACCAGCAGCCGAACGGCATTGGGAGCGGCTGTTCGCGTTGTTCGCGAGGGGGCTGAGGTAGACTGCCAGCGGCTTGGCCTCCCCCGCAACCAGCTCCGCATCGCCCAACAATCCGGCAAGCCGGTCGGCCAGGGTGGAAGCTGGAATGGGCGATGACATGCAATGAGCGGCCAGTCATGCTCTGACAGAGAAATGAGAATGGGGTGTCATTCGATTTCGGAGATACCCCGATAACGAACATGGCCGATTTAATCTTCCATGACGACGCTGCTGACCCCCGTCTCAGCAGCCTCCATTGTAGGACTGAGGTCTAACTCCGCCGGGCGTGCCGGCACACAACGCTTCCTGTGTTCCTGCGTAAGATCAGCCCGGGCTGATCGGGTTCTTCACGATGGCTGCGGCACAGCAGGCCGAGCGAGGTCGCGTGCCTTTATGGCGGCAATTCGCTCCGTTGCCCAAGCTTGCATCGATCGGCGGATAAATTGCCGGCGCATTGGCTTAAGCGCGAAAAGCGCTAACAGGCTGCGGAAATTCACTATTCAAATCGTCTGACATCTGATTCGCTGTGCCTGGGATTGTCGGGGGGCGTTTATGCGCGGTGAAGACGAACAGACTGGGGCGCTTTTCACCTATCTGAGCCCTGAGACTCTGGTTCC